>JAZNFD010000243.1:0-17639 GCA_045588975.1 Acutalibacteraceae bacterium
TGCCAGCCGCCGATGTTCCAGAAATAACAGTTCATCGAATCCTTGACCGCAAAGGGAATAATGAAGCCTTCTTCGCCGTCAAGCTTTGTTGCTTCAAGAGTGTAAGTGTAGTTTGTCCAGTCGTCACATCCGTAGTATGCAACCATACCCGTGTCGGTGTAGGGCATCCAGGTGTTGGTCTGCACAATCTTGCCGTTCTTGATTCTGAAATCCTTGCTGCTGTGAATATTTTCCCAGTTCCACCAGAAATCCGTGGGAAGTGAGAAATTCTGTTCGCCGAGGATTTCGCCCGTTTCGTTGTTGGTGACTTTTATGTTATCGAATTCGGCGGATGTATACCACGTGCCGATGCCGACTCTGCCGCTGAGGGGAGTCTGAGCGATTTTTGCGCCGTCAAGAGAAGATTTGAGAAGCTTTGTTCCCTGATTTATCGAGAAAAGCTTCTGCACATAGTAGCTGATTGACCCCGTCACCTGATGATTATTGAACCAGATGAGGTCGGGCGACCAGTGAGTGGCGGTGAGGTTGCCGAAAAGGGGAGCATATGCCGCCATTCGGACGATGTCGCCGTTTCGTTCGAGACCGGTCATATATGCGGCTTCCGCAATTGCGGCACGGAGTCTGTTTGACCTTGCGGCATATTCGCCGAGGAAAACCTGAATACCGCCGCCGTAGATTGTGTCGGTCATTTCGTCAACGGAGCGTCTGTAGTTTTCTTCGTCGTAGTAGTCTGTGTTCCGGAGAAACCACGAAGGCTCATTATAATAATGATGATCCGTTGCGCCTGCGAAATCAGCGGCATTATCCGAGCCGCCGAGCTGCTCCTTTGCGTATTCATATGACGGCAGATACTGACCGCTGTGGGTGCCGTCGGATGCGCCCGATGAATAAATCAGTTCAAGGCCTTCGTAGAGGTCGGGATTTTCTGCTTTTGCTTCGTTGAACGAATCGAGAAACACCTGATAGCGCTCAAAATAAACATCGCCCTCCTGCTCGTTGCCTATGCAGATATATTTGAGCTCGAACGGCTCGGGATGACCGAGAGAAACACGCACTTTGCCCCAAACGGTGGTTTCGTCACCTCGGCAGAATTCAACGAGGTCGTGCATATCCTGAACGTACTGTGCAAATTCATCGCTGTCCATATCAACGGGTCCTCTGCCTCTCATCTGGCAGTAAAGTCCGCAGTTGATAACGGGCACACCGACAGCGCCGATATCCTCGGCAAGCTGAAAATATTCAAAGAATCCGAGACCGTAGCTCATAAAGCAAGGGTTGGGGTCGTCGGTTGCGGCGAAGTTTGTCCAGAGATTTACGCCCTGTTTTCTTGCGGCAACATTTCCGTAACCGCCGCTGAATTCAAGCGGCAGACCGTTGCTTCCCGTTGCGATGGAGTCTTTCCAGTTATATGCGGATTCGTAGTCGTTTCCTTCGATAATGCATCCGCCGGGGAAACGCAGGAATTTCGGCTCGAGAGCTTCAAGCATTTCGCCGAGGTCCTTGCGCATACCGTTTTCTCTGCCCTTGAACGTATCTTCGGGGAAGAGTGAAATCATATCGAGTGCAACCGTACCTTTATCCGCAAGCACCTGAAGAGTCACGTTTTCGTTTGCCGTTTCGGTGCAAACGAGTGTAAGTTTGTGTTTTGTCCATTCGGCTGAAACACTTTCAATAACACCTTCGCCGACTGTTTTACCTCCGTTGCAAAGCTTTACGTAAAGTTTACCCGTATAGCCGTCAATTCCTTTTGCGTATACAGAAAAATTGTATTTTGCATCAGCTTTGACCGACATTCCGTCGAGGAAGCCTCTGTTTGCAATGCCTGCGTGTGAATCCGAATTGTTCGAAAGAACAAGATAACTCGGATTGTTTTCGTTGAGAGAGTCCGACTTGCCTTTTTTTACTCTCAAATCCGCACTGCCGACAGCATTCCACGCATAAAGCGAGTCGTTTACGGCAAGTTCTGTATATTCAAATGAACGGTTTGCAACCATTTCGGCGTAGAGTCCGCCGTCGGCGGCAAAATTGATGTCTTCGAAGAAAATTCCGAAAAGAAGGTCGCTGATATCGTGGATTTCATCGCCTGCATCGTTGTTCAGTGTGTAGTCCGAATTCTCGGCGCTGTAGGTGGTGACGGTGTTTGCATCGGGTCTGTCTTTTTCGGGAGGAGTTGTGCCGCCCGAGCCCGTGAATGCCGTAATTGCCGCAATGAGTGCCGCAAATCCTTTTTTGAACCATTGATAAATTACATATTTCATATGTTTTCTCCTTCCTCAAGCAGTAAGTCAAGAAGCGCTTCGCATCCGTCATAAATATCGCGGTAAGCAACGTCAAATCTGCCGCTGTACCACGGGTCGGCAACGTCGCCGCCTCTGTCGGTGAATTCCATAAGTTTTCTGATTTTGCATTGAGGGTCTGTGCCTAAAATACGGTGCATATTGCGGATGTTCATGCTGTCCATTCCGACGAACAAATCATACTTTTCATAGTCGCTCTTTTTCAGCTGAACGGCACGCTTACCCTCGCAGAATAGACCGTGCTTTGCAAGCTCCGCTTTTGCGGGCGGATAAACGGGGTTGCCGATATCGCCCCATATTTCTTCGGTGCTTGTCGCGCAGGATGAAACGGAAAATTCACCTTCAAGATGTTTCCTTTTCACCATATCTCTGAATATGAATTCCGCCATCGGACTTCGGCAGATATTGCCGTGGCATACGAACATTATTTTTTTCATAGCTAATCTCCAAAAAATTATTGGATTTATTTTAGCATAAATCAATTTATAAATCAATGTTGCGGTTGACTTTGAAATGTGATATATTATAGCAAGGTGAGATTATGACTTTGGAAGAAGCACTTGAAAAGCTCTCTCAGTCGAAATTCCGCTCGGGTTTTCATCTGAGCGAAGATGACAGAGCCTATATAAATGAAAAAGGTCTTGAAACGGTGAGAGTTCACGCAGAGGACTTTATCCGCAAACGGATTGCACCCGCGGTTATCCCGAATGACGGACGGCAGACGCCGATGAGGGGGCATCCCGTCTTCAGGGCACAGCATGCCTGCGCCTGCTGCTGCAGAGGGTGCCTTGAAAAGTGGTACAAAGTGCCGCAGGGTAAGGCACTCACCGAAGTTCAGCAGCAGAAAATAGTAAATTTGCTTATGGCATGGATTGAAAAAGAAATGAGGGAATAATATGAAAGCTTTTTTTGCATCAATCATTGCGGCGGTGGTTGCCTTTTTCGGAACGATGTGGGGTGATATCGTGGATGTTTTCAACGATTATGAATTCACCGTTGATGCGAGTGTTACGGGCAGAGTACTTGCCAACCCCGCAAGCAATGTCAACATCTGGTCGATAGACGGAAATCCGTTTGTCGGAGCGAAAATCAATGAAGAAAACAATATTTTTGATTTCGTGAATTATGTTCAGTTTATGCAGTGCACGGGTGGCAGCGCGGAAAGGGATTTGTTTGTTGACCCGCTGGACAGAACGGTGCTTGACGACTATGATTTCACGAAGCTTATCGAAAACTGCAGAGGAGTTCTGAATCTTGGTGCAAAGCCGATGCTCAAGCTCGGAAGCGTTCCTCTCAAATATTCCGCAAAAGCAAACACGGATGCAATGTTCGGCACAAATATTTATCCTCCCGATGACTATGAAGTGTATTATAATTATATCGCCGCAATCGCACGTGCGCTTGTTGAGGAGTTCGGCAGGGAAGAGGTACTGACCTGGCGTTTCGGCGTTATGACCGAATATGAAAACGAAGCGTGGTTCAAAGCAAACAGCGGCGATCCCGATGAATCGGCGGTTGAATACTGCAAGCTTTATGACTACACGGTTGCGGCGCTCGAGGATGAAATCGGCGAGGTTTTTGTTGGTGCGCATTCAATGACCGTTACCGAGGGTTTGTGGGATGAGGCTTTGTTTATAAAGCATTGCGCTAACGGCACAAACTATAAAACAGGTGAAAAAGGCTCAAGAATCTGCTATCTTTCGGCATCGTTTTATGATTCTAATCCGGGTGAATATACAAGCGGCTACACTCTCCCCGAAACGATTGATTATATCAGAAGCGTCGCGGAATCCGCGGGATTGACAAATCTGATTTACGGCATTGATGAGGGCAGAATTCTCTGCGGAAACGCAAGCGGAACGGTTGGCGATGAGCTTCTTTCAAGAACCTGCGGCTACACATATCAGGCGGGCTACGATGCGAGAATGTATAAGCAGATGTTCGAGAATGATATCAACTATTTTTCGTCCTGGTATTATCTTTCAAACGGACTTCTTGAGGGCAATCCGACCGTCAGCTATCACGTTGCACGAAACGCCGCAAAATTCGGCGGAGCAAAGCTTGCATCAACAGAAAGAACGGGCAGGGGATGGATTTTCAAAGCCGAGGTTGATGCAATTTCGGCATTTGACGAAAACACGGAAACTCTGCGCATTATGGCATATAATTTCAAAAATAAGGTTAATTACAAATCGGATGCCGATTTAAAATTTGCAGTCAAGGCTCCTCAGTTTGACGGAAAGCAGGTTAAAATCATAAAATATGTTATCGACGATGACTGCAATTATTTTGATGAATGGGTTGAAGACAGAAAGACTTACGGTATAGGTGATGATTGCTTCAGCTGGTCACCCGATGACCCTGTTGTTGACAATCCCACAACGCTTTCCGACCCCGAGGCAAGAGAATTTTATAAAAACGAGCTTTACGATAAGTATACCGAATGCTCAAAGCTTGTGCCGACGGAGCAGACCGTAACGGTTGAAAACGGCGAAATCGCTCTCGAGATCAACCTTGACCCGAATGCGGTTGTTTTTTACGAAATAGTGGAAATTTAAAAAATATCTTGCAAAGTATAAGGATTTCTTGTAATATATAGAGACTAATGCAAAAATATATCCAAAGGAGAAACATATGCAGGACAATAATCAGTTCAAACCCTATATTCCCGCAAGCAAGGTGACTCCCGAGCTTACCGTAACATCTGTTGTTATGGGTATCATTCTGGCGGTTGTTTTCGGCGCGGCGAATGCATATCTCGGTCTGCGAGTCGGCATGACGGTTTCGGCTTCAATTCCCGCCGCCGTTATTGCTATGGGCGTAATCCGTGTTATTATGCGCAAAAACTCAATTCTTGAAAGCAATATCGTTCAGACAACCGGCTCAGCAGGCGAATCGCTCGCTGCAGGCGCAATCTTCACTCTTCCCGCACTTTATCTCTGGGCGGCTGAAGGCAAGATGGAAAAACCCGGTCTGATTGAAATAACTCTTATCGCTCTTCTCGGCGGTCTTCTGGGTGTGTTCTTTATGGTGCCGCTGAGAAACGCACTTATCGTCAAGGAGCACGCAACCCTGCCCTATCCCGAAGGTACGGCTTGCGCAGAGGTTCTTCTTGCAGGTGAAGAGGGCGGCTCAAACGCATCAACTGTTTTTGCTGGTATGGGCTTTGCGGCTTTCTTCAAGCTTATCATCGACGGCCTTAAGGCTGTTCCCGGTGAGATTTCATTCAGAATCAAAGGCTACGCAGGCGAAATCGGAACTCAGATTTATCCCGCCGTAATGAGCGTCGGTTATATCTGCGGACCCAAGATTTCATCTTATATGTTCGCAGGCGGTGTTCTCAGCTGGCTCGTTCTTATTCCGATGATTGTTCTTTTCGGTGAAACACTCACCCTCTATCCCGGTACGGCTCCCATCGGCGAAATGTTTGCCGAGGGCGGTGCGGGCGCAATCTGGGGTTCGTATATCCGCTATATCGGTGCGGGCGCACTTGCTGCAGGCGGTATCATCAGCCTTATCAAGTCGCTTCCTCTTATCGTGCGTACTTTCAGAGATGCAATCAAGGGAATGAAGGGCGGCGCCGATGTCGGTTCTGAACGCACAAATCAGAGCATAAGCATGAAAATTGTGCTTATTGCAATCGCAATTCTCACAATTCTTGTATGGCTTGTTCCCGCAATTCCCGTTTCACTTCTCGGTGCGGCAATTGTTGTTATTTTCGGATTTTTCTTTGCAACCGTTTCCTCAAGAATGGTCGGTCTTGTCGGCAGCAGTAACAACCCCGTTTCCGGTATGGCTATTGCAACCCTTCTCATTGCAACGGTTATTCTTAAAATCACGGGCGACACAGGCGCTCACGGTATGAGAGCGGCAATCGCCATCGGCTCAATCATCTGCATTGTTGCCGCTATTGCGGGCGACACATCGCAGGATCTAAAGACGGGCTTCCTTCTCGGAGCAACACCCAAGAAGCAGCAGGTCGGCGAAGTCCTCGGCGTTGTTGCTGCGGCTCTTGCAATAGGCGGCACTCTCAATCTTCTTGACTCTGCGTGGGGATTCGGCGGCGATGAGCTTGCGGCGCCTCAGGCAACTCTCATGAAGATGATTATTGAAGGCGTTATGGACGGCAATCTCCCATGGGGCCTTGTTTTCCTCGGTGTATTCATCGCAATTGTTGTTGAAATCATCGGCATTCCCGTTCTTCCCTTTGCAATCGGTGTTTATCTTCCCGTTCAGCTCAATGCGTGCATTATGATCGGCGGACTTGTACGCCTTGCGGTTGACAAGATGAAGAAACCCGAAGAAGATAAGAACAGAATCACAAATGACGGCATTCTTTTCTGCTCGGGTATGATTGCGGGCGAAGGTCTTGTCGGTATCGTTCTTGCACTCCTTGCAGTATTCGGTGTTGATAAGTTTATCGATATTTCGGGACTTCTCAATCTTCCCGACGGTGTTGCAAAGGCGGCGGGGCTTGTGGTATTCGGTCTTGTTATCCTTTCGCTTCTCAAGTTCTCCGTATGGAATAAAAAGAAGAGCAAGTAAACTATGAAAAAGAAAAACGATACGAATTATCTCGATAAAATCCCCGTTCATCCCGACATAAAATGGTCAGCGGACGAAAACGGAATCGTGACTCTTGAAATTGAGAATAAGGGTGCGATGAACAGAATCGCACAGAAACTTTTCAAAAAGCCGAAGGTGAGTTATATTCACCTCGACAAGACAGGCAGCTTCGTTTGGCCGCTTATCGACGGAAAAAAGAGCATAGCAGACCTTGCAAAGGATGTTGATGCTCATTTCGGAGAGGAAGCGCATCCGCTTTACGAAAGACTTGTTCAGTTTTTTAAAGTGCTTGACAGTTATAAGTTTATAAACTGGGTCGAATAAGATAAAATTCCTCCGATTGACCATCGGAGGAATTTTTTTGTTGCAATATTTATGGTATTGTGATAGTTTATTATTATGAAAGGAGAGATAATAATGAAAAACATCAAAAAAATCATTGCAATTCTTCTGGCAATATCGCTTATTGCCGTTTACCCCGCAGGTGCTTCGGCACTTTCAATCAAAGACGGAATTGAGCCGATAAAAGAGCAGTTTGTTTTCGGCGAAGGTCCCGTTGCAGGTGATTATTCAATCGATTACCGTTATTTTTCACCCGTTAAAGACGGTGATACAACAAAATATCCCCTCGTTGTCTGGCTTCACGGTATGGGTGACGGCGCTGAGGACGGAACACAGGTCAAGAAGAGCAACATTGCATACTGGGCAAGCGACGAGTTTCAGGCACGCTTTGAGCCTGCAGGCGGAGCATTCATTCTTGCCGCACGTTCAAGAGAAGAAAAAGGAATGTTCTGGGACAATAAACTCATCGAGCCTCTCCGTGCCGCAATCGATGATTTTATCGAAAAGAACAAAGCCAACATCGACCTGAGCCGTATTTACGTCGGCGGTTATTCGATGGGCGGTAAAATGACATATAAAATGGCAATCGCTTATCCCGAACTTTTTGCCGCGGCATTCCCGATTTGCCCCGCATGGGCACCTTCGGATGAAATGCTTGAAAAAATCAAGGATATGCCCATATGGCTCACTTCGAGCAGACGCGACCCGCTCGTTAACTATTATCTCGGCGTTTCGCCCACATGGGACAGACTTGTTGAAATGTCAAACGTTCCGGAAAAATGCAGATTCTCAACTCTCACAAAGGTCTGCTATGAGGACGGTAAAGCAACATCGAGCAGCCATCACGCATGGTTTGCGGTCAATCACGATATGTTCTCGGCTGAAAACGGCGATTATCCCTATATGACAACCGTCAACGGTCTCGGAGAAACCGTGAAACTTGAATACCCCAACGGAATGATTTCGTGGCTCACCGCTCAGACATCCGATTATGACGGTGCGAAAGGCGTCGGTTCGGGCAATGTCAACGTTGATGATCCCACAAGTATGATTTATGTTGACAGCTTTTTCGGATTTTTTGAACTCCTCTATAATGCAATTCTTAAAGTTCTGAGAATAAAATAAGAGGTGAAATGATTGTTACTCAGCATAATTTCTTTAATAAAAAGTCTTATACACGTGTTAACTCTTATTGTTGCAATCATTCCGATGATAGCGACAATGTGGCTGCCCGGCAATCCCAACACACCTGTTATTTATAAAGCAGAGTCCGAAAACCCTTACATAAATGAATATCTCGAAACTGAGGTTTCTGCTCACCGTTCGGGTGCGGGAATTGCTCCGCAGAACACTCTGATGGCATTTGAATATGTGCTTAAAGAGAAGAAAACCCTCGGTGTTGATGTTTTCGAATTCGATGTTCATATAACAGCTGACGGTGAGCTTGTCCTGCTTCACAATACAACATATGACGCAACATCCAATGCGATTGAAGCATTCGGACACAAAAATGTGAAAGTTTCGGAACTGACTTATAAAGAAGCATATGATGTTCTCAATCTGGGTGAAAATTTCACTGTTGACGGAGAAACCTATCCCTACCGTGGTCTCAGAGGAAAGGACATTCCCGAAAATCTCAGAGTTGTAAAATGCGAAACGGTTATTGATTTTATTGAGAAAAACTGCGGAAACAAGGACTACCGCTATATCATTGAAATAAAAAGCACGGGCAAAAACGGAATGAAGGCGGCAGATAAGCTCTATTCAATTATTTCCGAACGTAACCTTAAAGACAGAGTTATCTGGGCTTCATCAAAGGAGCTTGTTTCGGTTTACATGGAGCATAAATATCCCGATATGCCCCGTTCAGCAAGAACAACGGAGGTTATACTTTTCTATATTTATTCGAGAATGGGTTGGGATCTGACCCATGCCGATGTTTCTTATATTGCGTTGCAGATTCCTTATGGCAAAAGCAGTGCAAATAATCTTGTGAACCTCGGCACACGTGAATTTATAAATTACGCACATAAAAACGATATTGCGGTTCAGTACTGGACAGTCAATGATCCCGAGGATGCGGAACTTCTTGTCCGTAACGGAGCGGACTGTATTATGTCGGACTACCCGCAGATGGTTTATGAAACCGTCAGGAAATTCAGATAAAATCAGAACCCCCTGCAAAACAGACATTGTTTTGCAGGGGGTATTGCATTGATTATTGCTTTTCGAGTCTTATAACATTCCAGCTGAAAGGCTTGAGTTCAACTTCAAGTTTTGTGCCGTCGATTGCGGGCACGGGATTGTTATGAGGCTTTACTTTTACGCTGTCAAAGAAGTTTTCTTCTTTTCTGTTATAGCCGTCCATTGAAATGAATTCACAGGGCTTGTAGCCGTCGAAGTCCATAAGATTGACATCGAGAACAACGCTTTCATCCTGACTTTTGTTGACGCAGAAAATTACCATTTCTTCGTTTTCTTCGTCGTAGGTTGCAATTGTTTCGATGTAAGGTACATCGGTGAATGCTTTGCAGTCATATTTCGGGCAATCAACAAGCGGAAGAAGTGCGCTTCCTCTGCCGTAGTTTGAAAGATGCATGAAGGGGAAATAGGTTGTCTGCTCAAAAACTCCGCCGCCCGTTTTGGTGAAGATGGGTGCGATAACGTTGACAAGCTGTGCGAGGCAGGCAATCTTGACTCTGTCGCAATGGCGCAGAAGAGTGATGAGAAGAGAGCCGACAAGAAGTGCGTCTTCAAAATTGTAGATATCTTCTAGAAGTGCGGGTGCCATGCTCCATTTTTCAAAAGGCGCGTTGTTTGAGTGATACCAGACGTTCCACTCGTCAAACGAGAGATTGATGGTTTTCTTTGAGCGTTTTCTTGCTTTTACGTAATCGCAGGTGCAGATGATTGAATAGATGAAATCATCAACCTCAAGGCTTCTTGCGAGGAAGCTCATAACGTCATCGTCGTGGTTGCCGTAATACTGATGAAGTGAAACGTAATCGATGCTGTCATAGGCGATTTCGAGGCTTTCGGCTTCCCACTTTGCGAATGATGCCATGTTTCTGCTCGATGAGCCGCAAAGCACCGTTTCGATTCCGGGACTTGTCCATTTCATAAGCTTTGATGCTTCGAGAGCAGCTCTGCCGTATTCAACAGCGGTTTTTGCGCCCATCTGCCAGCCGCCGTCCATCTCATTGCCGAGGCACCAGAGCTTGATGTTGTGAGGCTCTTCGACACCGTGTGAGCGTCTGAGGTCGGACCAGTATGAGCCGCCCTTGTGGTTGCAGTATTCAACAAGATTTCTTGCTTCGTCGGCGCCTCTTGTGCCGAGATTCACCGCCATCATACATTCGGCATTTGCTTTTTTGCACCATTCCATAAATTCGTTTGTGCCGAAGGTGTTGGGTTCGGTTGTGCCCCACGCAAGGTCGAGCTTTTTGGGTCTGTTTTCGACAGGACCCACGCCGTCTTCCCAGTTATATCCCGAAACGAAGTTGCCGCCGGGATAACGCACAACGGGAACATTGAGTTTCTTTACGAGGTCGATAACGTCCTGACGGAAGCCTTTTTCGTCTGCCGTGGGATGGCCCGGCTCATAGATGCCGCCGTAAACCGCTCTGCCGAGATGCTCGATGAATGAACCGTAGATGCGTTTATCGATTTCTCCGATTCTGAATTCTTTTGCGAGAGTGATTTTAGCTTTCATATTTTCACCTGCCGTATATTATTTGCCGTTTTTTCTGAGAAGCTCGTGCTTGAGATCCCAGAGAGGCTGAGAAAGGTCAACGTAATAGTTGTGAGGGTTTTCAAATCTTGTAACTTCATCCCAGAGAGTATCGACCTGCTGCTTGCAGTATTCGCGGATTTCCTTTGCGGTCTTTCTGCTGAAAACGCAGCTGCCTTTGTCGAATACGGGTTCAAGAAGCTCTCTTGCCGTGAAATCCGTGATGGTCTTGCGTTTCCATGTGTAGTCGGGGTCAAACAGCTCATAAGGCTGAGAATCGTCGACGAATTCATCCGCAAGGGTGATGAGGTCTGCTGCCGCTTTGCCTGTTTCGTTGTCATAAAGACGGTAAACTCTCTTGTTGCCGGGAGTCGTGATTTTCGCAACATTTTCGCTCAGCTTGATTTTGGGGATAACCTTGCCGTCTTTCTGAATTCCGCAGAGTTTATAAACACCGCCGAGCATGGGACTTGAGGATGACGTGATAAGTCTTTCGCCGACGCCGAAGGAATCAACCTTTGCGCCCTGCATAAGCATATCTCTGATGATATATTCATCGAGCGAGTTCGATGCGACGATTGAGCAGTCGGGATAGCCTGCTTCGTCGAGCATTTTTCTTGCTTTTCTTGAAAGATAGGCGATGTCGCCGCTGTCGATTCTTATTCCCTTCGGGCGTTTGCCGAGAGGCTTGAGAACTTCGTCAAATACTTTTATTGCATTGGGAACACCTGATTTGAGGGTGTTGTAGGTGTCAACAAGAAGAGTGCAGCTGTCGGGATATTCCTTGGCATATGCCGTGAATGCTTCAAGCTCGCTGTCGAAAAGCTGAACCCAGCTGTGAGCCATTGTTCCGAGAGCGGGAACGCCGAACATCTCGTCGGAAATTGTGCAAGCGGTGCCTGCGCATCCGCCGATATAAGCCGCTCTTGCGCCGTAGATTGCGCCGTCTGCACCCTGCGCACGCCTTGAACCGAATTCCATAACCGTTTTATCACCTGCGGCACGGCAGATACGGTTCGCTTTTGTTGCGATAAGGCTCTGGTGATTTATGCAAAGAAGAACCATTGTTTCAATGAACTGTGCCTGGATGACGGGACCTTTTACCTTGACGATGGGTTCGCCGGGGAAAACGGGAGTGCCTTCGGGAACCGCCCAAACATCGCAAGCAAATCTGAAGTTTGCAAGGTAATCAAGAAAATCCTCGCCGAATCCTTTGCCGCGGAGATATTCGATATCATCTTTGTCAAAAGTGAGGTTTGAAAGATAGTCAACAAGCTGTTCAAGGCCTGCCGCAATAACAAATCCGCCGCCGTCGGGAACCTTGCGGTAAAACATATCAAAATATGCTATGGTATCCTTGAAATTATTTTTGAAGTAACCGTTTGCCATAGTAATTTCATAAAAATCGGTCAGCATAGTCAGATTTCTCTGCGGTTTTGTGTACTCCATAAGATTTCGCCTCTTTTGGTAATATTCGGCTCTGCCGTTGAAATTCATTATGACTTATTTTTTTGGATTTTACAATATCATTTTGAATTTTTTATTTAAAAACTTATTTATTCTGTCCGATAACAGCTTTCAGAAATTCTGTTATCGAAAAATGATCAGAAAATTGCTGAGATGTTAAATTTTTGTTTATCAGACATTTTTATTCAAAAAACTGTTGCATTTTTAATTTTTCTGTGTTAGAATGTCTGCCGTAAACACAAATAGTGTTGTTCTGGACGGCGAACGAAAACTTGATTATACAGATTGTATAATATCTCGGCGACAAAAAATAACCGTCCGTGATTGATTTCATAGGAGGAAATACTGATATGAGAATCAGAAAGCAGTCACTCGGTGACAGAAATATCGTAGGCGCAAAAATTGAGGCAAGACGTAAGGAAATTAACATGAAGCAGAAGGATCTTCTCACTCAGCTCCAGATCAAAGGCATCGATCTTAATGCATCGGGTCTTTCAAAGCTCGAAGGTCAGCTTCGTTTCGTTACGGATTTTGAGCTTAAGGCTCTTTCGGAAGTGCTTGGAATGACCGTCAACGAGCTTCTCGGAATCGACGAATAATTTTTGACATCTTCTCACCCTCTTATATACAACTCCTCACAGAAACCGCATCCGAAAGGGTGCGGTTTCGCCTTTTGCGGCAATCGGCTGATTAGTTATCGTTTCTCAGTCGCTCCATATGTCGGAGATTTTTATTTTTTGCTTGCAAATCTTCCGAGATATGATAAAATTAAAATGTAATATTATAATCGGGAGGTATATTCTGATGATAAAAGAATTTATGGGTAAGGATTTTCTGCTCGGTAACGAGCCTGCTCTGAAGATGTTTGAAGCGGCGGATAAAATGCCGATTTTTGACTGGCATTGCCATCTTTCACCCAAGGAAATATACGAGAACAAACAGCCCGAGGATATTGCGTGGCTATGGCTCGCGGGTGACCATTATAAATGGCGTGCGATGCGTTCCTGCGGTGTTGACGAAAAATATATCACGGGTGATGCAAGCGGCTATGAGAAGTTCAGAGCATTTGCCGAAATTATGCCCAATCTCATCGGTAATCCCATGTATCATTGGTGTCATCTTGAGCTGAGAAGATATTTCGGAATAAATGACATTCTCAATGCAGAGAATGCGGACGGCATATGGGAAAGAGCAAATGCCGCAATCAAGGCGGGCGGATTCACTCCGAGAGAGCTTATCGAAAAATCCAACGTTTCGCATCTTTGCACAACCGATGACCCTGCAGATAGCCTTGAATATCACAAGCTTATCGCCGCATCCGATTTTAAGTGCAAGGTTCTTCCTGCGTTCAGACCCGATAAGGCTCTGAGTATCGACCTTCCTTCGTGGAGACCGTGGCTTGCGGATATGGAAAAAGCAGTCGGCAGAGAAATCGGCGGATTTGCAGAGCTTTGCAAGGCTCTTGAAGAAAGAATAGAATTCTTCGCATCAATGGGATGCCGTGCGAGTGACCATGCATTTTCGTATGTGCCTTATGAAGAAGCAACCGCAGAAGAGCTTGAGGCAATCTTTGCAAAAGTGAAGAACGGCGGAAAAGCGGATGTTGTTGAAACAGACAAGTTCAAGACTGCTCTTCTTTCATTCCTCGGTGCCGAATATGCAAAGCGCGGCTGGGGAATGGAGCTTCATATAGGTCCTATCAGAAACAACAACACTCTTATGTTCAAAAAAATCGGACCCGATGCTGGCTTTGATTCAATTGATGACAGAGAAATCGCGGGAAAGCTTTCAAAATTCCTTGACAGCCTTGCTGTCAGAGAGCAGCTTCCCAGAACAATCCTTTTCACCCTCAATCCCAAGGATAACTATGTTCTCGGAACGATGCTCGGCAACTTCCAGAGCAGCGAAGCCGAAAGCAAGATTCAGTTCGGTTCGGCATGGTGGTTCAACGATAATATCGACGGCATGAGAGAGCAGATGAAAGCGCTTGCAAATCTCGGCGCAATCGGTAAATTCGTGGGAATGGTAACGGATTCGCGCTCATTCCTTTCGTATCCCAGACACGAATATTTCCGCAGAATCCTGTGCGGACTTCTCGGCGATATGGTTGCAGAAGGTCTTTATCCTTACGACGAAAAGGCACTCTGCAAAATCGCAGAGGATATTTCATATAACAATGCTATCAAGTATTTCGGTATAAAATAAAGGAGGATGCATCATGGCAAAGTATGTTCTTGCATTGGATCAGGGTACAACCAGCTCAAGAGCGATTGTTTTTGACAAAAAGGGTAATATTGTCAGCAAGGCGCAGAATGAATTCGAGCAGATTTATCCTCAGGCAGGCTGGGTTGAGCACGACCCGCTTGCAATCCTTTACAGTCAGTTTCAGGCAGTTTCATCGTGCCTTATCAGCGGAGGCATCAATACATCTGAAATTGCGGGCATCGGTATAACAAACCAGAGAGAAACAACAATTCTCTGGGACAGACAGACGGGAAAGCCTGTCTATAACGCAATCGTGTGGCAGTGCCGCAGAACGGCTGATATCTGCGAAGAACTCAAGGCGCAGGGTCTTGAGGACTACATAAAAGAAAAAACAGGACTTCTCATTGACGCATATTTTTCGGGGACGAAAATAAAGTGGATTCTTGACAACGTTCCCGAAGCAAGAAAGCTTGCCGATGAAGGCAGACTTCTTTTCGGTACGGTTGAAACATGGATTATCTGGAATCTTACGGGCGGCAGCGTTCACGTTACGGACTACTCGAATGCTTCAAGAACAATGCTGTTTGACGTTGATAATCTCTGCTGGGATAAGTTCCTTTGCGAGAAACTCGGCATCCCGATGTCGATTCTCCCCGAACCCGTTCCCTCGAGCAAGGTTTACGGCAGAGTTTCAAAGGGTATTCTCGGACTTGAGTCGCTCGAAGGAATTCCCATCTGCGGTGCAATCGGCGACCAGCCTGCCGCACTTTTCGGTCAGGGATGCTTTGAACCCGGTCAGGCAAAGAATACCTACGGCACAGGCTGTTTCCTTCTGATGAACACGGGTGAAACAAGAGTAAAATCAAAGAATAATCTTCTCACGGGTGTTGCGTGGGGCATCGGCAACAAGGTTGAATACGCAATCGAAGGCTCGGCATTCAACGCAGGCTCGGTTATCAAGTGGCTCCGCGACGAGCTTCATATGATTGACACCGCAAAGCGTTGCGATGAGCTTGCCGAAAGCGTTCCCGATTCAAACGGAATATATTTTGTGCCTGTTTTCACAGGTCTCGGTGCGCCCTATTGGGACATGTATGCCAGAGGTACTATGGTAGGTATGACAAGAGGTGTCAACAGAGCTCATATTGCACGAAGCGTGCTTGAAGCAATTACATATCAGGTGACCGATTTGCTCGAAGCGATGAAATCCGACTCCGGAATCAACTTCACCGAACTTCGTGTTGACGGCGGTGCAAGTGTCAGCGACATTATGCTTCGTATGCAGGCGGATATGATAAGATGCAGCGTCAACCGCCCGAAGAATGTTGAAACAACGGCTCTCGGTGCAGCATATCTTGCAGGTCTTGCCGTCGGACTCTGGGAAAGCACCGAAGAAATTCAGCATAACCGTGTTGTTGAAAAAGTTTTTGTCCCCGAAATGGACGAAGCAAAACGCGACGAGCTTTACGCAGGCTGGAAGAGAGCGGTTGAATGTTCAAAAGGCTGGGCAAAGTGATTTAGGAGATGTAGAAAATGGATTATTTGAAGGAGTCTTTAAGACTCCATTATGAATGGAAAGGTAAGCTCGAAACCAAAGCGAGAGCAAGTGCAGACAGTAAGCAGGATTTATCGCTTGCATATACTCCCGGTGTTGCCGCACCGTGCCTTGAAATTCAGAAAGATATAAACAAAAGCTATGAACTCACAAGAAGATGGAATACCGTTGCGGTTATTACCGACGGCACTGCGGTTCTCGGTCTGGGGGACATCGGTCCCGAAGCAGGTATGCCCGTAATGGAGGGCAAGTGTCTGCTTTTCAAATCCTTTGCGGATATCGATGCGATTCCCCTTTGCATCCGTTCAAAGGATACTGATGAAATCGTTAATGCGGTTTCTCTTTTTGCAGGCAGCTTTGGCGGCATTAATCTTGAGGATATTGCTGCTCCGAGATGCTTTGAGATTGAACGCAAGCTCAAGGAAAGATGCGATATCCCCGTGTTCCACGATGATCAGCACGGCACAGCGGTTGTTGTTCTTGCGGCGGTGCTTAACGCACTCAGATGCGTCGGCAAAAAGCTTGAGGATTGCACTGTTGCAATGAGCGGTGCAGGCTCAGCAGGCTCTGCAATTGCAAGACTTCTCAACGCTTGCGGAGCAGGAAATATAATTATGAGCGATAAGCAGGGGATCATCTGCAAGGGTCAGGAACTTACACCCGCCTTTGCGGAGCTTGCGGATTTCACAAATAAAAACCGCATAACGGGCACTCTTGCCGATGCAATGAAGGGTGCGGATGTTTTCGTCGGTGTTTCGGCAGGCGGAATTGTCAGCAAAGAAATGGTCGCATCCATGGCGGAAAACGCTGTTGTTATGGCGATGGCAAATCCCACGCCCGAAATTATGCCCGATGAAGCGCTTGCGGCAGGTGCGGCGGTTGTCGGCACGGGCAGAAGCGATTATCCGAATCAGATCAATAATGTTCTTGCGTTTCCCGGTATTTTCAGAGGTGCGCTTGACGTGAGAGCATCGGATATCAACGAAGAAATGAAGCTTGCGGCGGCTGTTTCCAAAGCGGCACGCGACTGTGGAATTGCACGAATTTAACGGCGTGAGTTTGGCGATTATTCACAAAAAGTTAATAGCGTGCTAAAATGTTATGACTTATGCTTGCTTTATTTTAATAATTATGTCATAATTGCTATGCATAATTGGAGCGGAATGCACTTTGCATTCTCTCTTTTGGGGTTTTACCCCGGACAACAGTTTAAGGAGGAAAATCTATGTCCACTTTGAAAAAGGTTATCAGCCTTGTGCTTTGTGCAGCCATTCTTGTCGGCTCATTTGCACTGGCAGGTAACACTGCCCCCGTGGCATCAGCAGCCGGCGTTTCGAAGATTGACTCATATGCTGACCTTGCAGCAACATACGGTCAGGGTGACAATAAATTCGTATACGCAGGTCTTGAATTCTACGAAGCAGACGGCAAACTTACCGACTACTACGTAAATGCAGGCGACGAACTTACAGCAAGA
>JAZNFD010000244.1:0-5067 GCA_045588975.1 Acutalibacteraceae bacterium
AATATTATGACTTCCTTCAGGCAGGCGGCCCCACAGTTCTCGGAAGCAATCCTCCCGCAGTTCGCGAGAAGGTAATTGAGCTTCTTAATGATTGCGGCCCCTCAACCGGTCTTTTCCACGAATATGAATATAAACTCGGCAAGAAGATTGCTGATCTTATTCCCTCGGTTGATATGTTCCGTATGCTCGGTTCAGGTACCGAAGCTTGTATGACAGCTATCCGTGTTGCACGTCTTGCAACCGGTAAGAAAAAGATTCTCAAGATGGGCGGCGCTTACCACGGCTGGTCAGATCAGCTTGGCTACAGCATCCGTGTTCCCGGTTCAAAGTTCACTCAGGCTCCCGGTGTTCCTCTGTTCTGCTTCAAAGATACCGATGAATTCTTCCCCGGCGACCTTAATGACCTTGAAAGAAAGCTCAAGGCTAACAGACTCAAGGGCGGCACAGCTGCAGTTATGCTCGAGCCCGTCGGTCCCGAAAGCGGTACAAGACCTGTTGACAAGAACTTCTGCAAGGGTGTTGAAGCTCTTTGCCGCAAGTACGGCGCACTCCTTATCTTCGACGAAGTTGTTACCGCATTCCGTGTAAGCATGAGCGGTGCTCAGGGCTACTTCGGCGTATCGCCCGATCTCACCGTATTCGGCAAGGTTATGGCAGGCGGATATCCCGGCGCAGGCGGTCTCGGCGGTAAGAAGGAATATATGAAGCATCTTGGCTCAGGTCTTGACGGCGACGGCAAGAAGATCAAGAAGGCTTTCTGCGGCGGTACAATGACCGCTAACCCCCTCAGCTGTATCGCAGGCTACACAATGCTCGAAGAGATGGAAAAGGCAGACGCTTGCTACAAGGCAGCTCTTATGGGCGACAGACTCACAGCAGGTCTTCAGGAAATCATCAAGAAGAGAAACCTTCCCTTTGTAGCATTCAACCAGGGTTCAATCTGCCATCTCGAAACAGTCGGCACAATGAACTACTCAATCAACTGGTGCAAGCCCTGGCAGATTCCCGGCGTTCTCAATGCAACATCGGCTCGTAAGAAGGAAATGACTCATATGGGCGCTGCTTATATGGCAGAGGGTCTTGTAACTCTCGCAGGCAGCCGTCTTTACACCAGCGCTGCATACACAGAAGAAATGATCGACGACGCAGTTGCAAGATTCGATAAAGTTTTCGAGAATATTGTGTGTCTTGATAAATAATTAAAAAATTTGGCGGGATACCCGATATCCCGCCTTAATTTAACATAAGGAATGAAATTATGGACGTTTTAACCGCAAAAAAGCTTGTTATTGAAGCAGGCGAAAGACTTGTTGAAAAAGGACTTATCGCAAGAACCTGGGGTAACGTAAGCTGCCGTGTTGACGATAAGACTTTTGTTATAACTCCCAGCGGCAAGCCCTACATCGGTCTTACTCCCGATGATATCGTTGAGGTTGCAATCAACACTCTCGAATGGGGCGGCAACGTTAAGCCTTCATCCGAAAAAGGCATCCATGCCGAGGTTTACAAGCAGTTCCCCGACGCTAACTTTGTTATCCATACCCATCAGAAGGTTGCCTCTGCGGTAAGCGCTCTTTCAAACGGCATCGAAAAGGTGACAGGTGAAGCGGCAAACCTTATCGGCAGCATTATCCATCTCGGCGGTTACGGTCTGCCCGGCACAAAGAAGCTCAAGAAAGGCGTTACCAATGCGCTCAGGCTCGGCCCCTCAAAGGCTGTTATTATGGCTCATCACGGCGCTCTCTGCTTCGGTAAGGACAGCGACGAAGCTTTTGAAGTTGCAAGCTCGCTTGAAAACGTTTGCGCAGACTATATCCTTGCAAGCGCAAAAGAAAAGCTCGGCATAAAGTCGGATAATCTTGATGATTTCTGTACGGAAATTGCCGACAAGCTTGTAAAATCCAAAAAAACTGTTGAAATTGATAAATCGATGCTGTATAATAGTACCTGCAACAGAGAAAGCGGCGAAATCATTTTCACCGAGGCAGACGGCTCTGAAGCTTATATGGATCTCAACACAGGTGCAACAAATTATGTGCTTTCTGATACAGCTGAGGCTCACAGACGCATCTATCTTGCTTGCCCCAAATTCAACAATATAATTCATAACTCATCAAGCGAGGTTGTTGCCGTTTCCAGATTCGGCAAAACAATGAAGCCTCTGCTCGATGACTTTGCTCAGATCTGCGGTCCTACCGTCAAGTGTGCAAAAGCCCCCGATTACGTTGCAAAGAAAATCAAAGGCAAGAACGCTGTGCTTATCAAGGATAAGGGTGCTCTTTGTTGCGGCGCAAACGAAGGCGATGCTCAGGCGGTTGATATGATTATGAGCAAAAGCAGCCTCACCTTGCTCACCTCAAAGGTGTTCGGCAAGACAAAGGCTATCAATCCTGTCGAGGCTTGGTTAATGAGAATAGTTTATACTCTCAAGTATTCCAAGCAGGCAGAGAAATAATTCATTTAATTTGACCACTACCATCTTTTGTCCCCCCCGTTTTATACGAGAAAAATCCGAGGCTTTCGGCCTCGGCTTTTTCTTTTATACGGAAAGACAGCAAAAGAAATCCCCTCTGCCGCAGCAGAGGTGAAATTTGTTTGTATTATTGTGATTAATACTTGATGTTTGTGAATGCGCCTGTTGTCTTTGCAGCACCGTCGCCGTTAACGTTACCAACAAGGATCTTAACCTGAAGAGTTGCAGCGAAATCATACTGATAGTTGATTTCTGCAATCTTGCCGTCTACTACCTTAACTTTAACCTTGATGTTTGTATAGTCAACATCTGTGCTGTTGAGCTTGATGAGGCTGCCTGCTGTTTCCTGAATGCTTGAGTCAACTTCTTCGTGTGTGATGAAGTCATTTGTGAATCTGTGAAGAGGAGTAGCACCTGTCTTCTTGGGATTTGCAGCGTTAGCAAGAGTGAAGCTGTAAACGCCGTTTTCAACCTTGAATGAACCGAGGTCTGCTTCCTTGAGGTTTGTAGCCTTGAGTTTGTAGTCATCATCGGGCTGCTCTTTGGGGAATGAACCCTTCTTTGTGCCGATACCGAGGAAACCGCCTACAACTGAGCTGAGGTCTGAGTTCTTGTCGACCATTCTGATAACAGAGTTAAGAGCGTCTGTTGAGTTACCAACGTCGATGGGGTCTGTGTATGAGCAGGTTCTGTTGTAGTTGTATGAGCCCTTTGCTGCCTTAGCTGTTTCAGCATTAAGGAAAGCAACGAACTCAGCCTTTGTCATTTCAGCATTTGCTGCTGTTGTTTCAACTGCTGTTGTGTCAGCAACGGGAGCTTCTGTAGCAACTTCTGACTCGTCAACTGCGGGAGCTTCTGTAGCAACTTCTGACTCATCAACTGCGGGAGCCTCTGTAGCTGCTTCTGTGGGAGCGTCTGTTACAACTTCTTCTTCTGTAACGGGAGCTGTTGTGGTTGTGCCTTCATCGTTTCCGCCGCAAGCTGCGAATGCGAAGAGCATTGAAGCTGCGAGGAGAACTGCGAGAATTTTTTTCATGGTTCTTCCTCCTGAAAAAATAATAAAAAATTTTTTTGCACAGTTCTTAAGGTGAATACATTCACCTTAAACGAATCTGCGCACTTGTAATATAAAAATACCCCATATTCGGGAATTTGTCAAGTGTGAAAGCCAAAATCACGTGCCAAAAATCAGCCGTATGTTTTATATATATTTACTTAAAACCATAATATTTACAAAACTTTAATATTATAAACAGGTGACATATCGGAAAAAGTGTGTTATAATACTTCTTAATTATAATGGAGGGTTGTGCGTTATGGCGGTCAAAAGGTTTGTTTCGTGGAATGTCAACGGAATCAGAGCGTGCCTCACAAAAGATTTTTACGGGAGTTTTGCGACGCTGGATGCCGATATATTCTGCCTGCAGGAAACGAAGATGCAGGAGGGTCAGGCGGAGCTTGCTCTTGACGGATATCATCAGTACTGGAATTATGCCGAGAAAAAGGGCTATTCGGGCACCGCTGTTTTCACCCGTGAAGAGCCTATTTCGGTTGCTTACGGTCTCGGAATCCCCGAGCACGATACCGAGGGCAGGGTCATAACTCTTGAATTCAACGATTTCTACTATATAACCGTTTATGTCCCTAACGCGCGCGACGGACTTGTGCGCCTTGACTACCGTATGGAATGGGAGGATGCATTCAGAGATTACGTGTGCAGACTTGATGCGAAAAAGCCTGTCATTTTTTGCGGCGACCTTAATGTTGCCCACAAGGAAATCGACCTTAAGAATCCCAAGTCCAACAAAAGAAATCCGGGATTTACGGACGAAGAAAGAGGAAAATTCTCCGATATGCTTGCAAGCGGATTTGTTGATTCGTTCAGATATTTTTACCCCGACCTTGAAGGAGTTTACAGCTGGTGGTCTTACCGTTTTTCCGCAAGAGCGAAGAATGCGGGATGGAGAATAGACTATTTTGTCGTTTCCGAAAAAATAAAAGAGAAAATGAAAGATGCAAAAATCCATAACGAAATTTTCGGCTCGGACCATTGTCCGGTTGAGCTTGAAATTGAAATATGAGGAGAAAATAAAATGAAAGACAATGCTTTAAAAATAGTAGCCGCAGTTCTTGCGGTTGTGATGGTTGCTTCGGGAGTGGTATTTTTCCTTTCATCGGGAAAAGATAAGACCGAGATAATGACCAAAGATCCCGATCCCGTTGTTTATACCTACGAGCAGAGCGAATATTTCCTCAGCGGAAAGCTTTCTGTCAAGGGTGAAAACGGCGAGGTATATCTTCCCACAGATTTCAATAACATCTATTACGCTGCATCGCTTGACGGAAGCGTTAAATTCTTCGAATACGCAAACGGTGCGATGAATCCCTGTGCGCTTGAGGTAAAGCAGGTCAAGGCTAACCTCAAGGCAAGCTACGAAACAATTCCCGTCACCGTAAATTACATAGAAAAAGACGGCAAGGCTTGCGGTTACGGTGTTTTCACATCGGCTATGAGTGCGGATGTTGACGTTTATTCCTACGCATTCGTAAAACTCACATCGAAGCCTGCGGGCTACGGCGACGGCCACCTCCTC
>JAZNFD010000245.1:0-2076 GCA_045588975.1 Acutalibacteraceae bacterium
GTTGAAACTTTTTTTAGGTAACGAAGCGGTCGCAAGAGGCCTCTACGAAGCAGGCTGCCGTGTAGTTTCAAGCTATCCAGGCACTCCCAGCACAGAGGTAACGGAGTTTGCCGCAACATATGATGAAATCTTTTCCGAATGGGCACCCAACGAAAAGGTTGCTTGCGAAGTTGCATTCGGTGCAAGCGTTGCAGGTGCACGTTCATTCTGCGCGATGAAGCACGTAGGTCTTAACGTAGCAGCTGACCCTCTTTTCACCGCATCATATACAGGTGTAAACGCAGGTATGGTTATCCTTGTTGCGGATGACCCCGGAATGCATTCGTCTCAGAATGAGCAGGATTCAAGACACTATGCACTCGGCTCAAAAACAATGATGCTTGAGCCTTCGGATTCCGCAGAATGCCTTGACTTCACAAAGAGAGCATTCGATCTTTCGGAAAAATTCGATACTCCCGTTATTATCAGACTCACCACAAGAGTTGCTCATTCAAGAAGCGTTGCTCCCGTTTCTGAAAGAGTCGATAACGGACTTAAAGAATACACCAAGAATCCTCAGAAGTATGTTATGGTTCCTGCAAACGCAAAGGTAAAGCACGTTGCTGTTGAGCAGAGAATTCTTGACCAGACAGCTTACTGTGAAAAGGAAGCTGTTGAAAACGGACTCAATAAAGTTGAGTATAACAGCAAAAAAATCGGCGTTATCACCTCGGGCATCTGCTATCAGTATGCAAAAGAAGCTCTCGGCGAAAACGCATCATATCTCAAGCTCGGTTGCGTATATCCTCTTCCCGTTCAGCTTATCAAGGATTTTGCGGCTGAATGCGAAAAGGTTTATGTTCTCGAAGAGCTTGATGATTATATCGAAACTCATTGCCGCAAGAACGGAATCGACGTTATCGGCAAGGAAGCTTTTACACTTCAGGGTGAATATTCGCAGAGTCTCATTGCAAAGGTTATCCTCGGCAAAGAGACCGAAAGTCTTAAGGCTGACGTGAATATTGTTCCCAGACCTCCCGTACTTTGCGCAGGCTGCCCCCACAGAGGACTTTTCTATGCGCTCAAGCAGCTCAATGTTACCGTCAGCGGCGACATCGGTTGCTACACTCTCGGTTCGGCTCAGCCTCTCGGTATGATTGACACCGTTCTTTGCATGGGTGCATCGGTTTCCGCACTTCACGGAAGAAACGCCGCAAACCCCGAAAACGCAAAGAAGAGTGTTGCCGTTATCGGTGACTCGACCTTCATTCATTCGGGCGTAACCGGTCTTATCAACATAGCATATAATGCAACCGATTCGGTTGTTATCATTCTTGATAACTCAATCACGGGTATGACGGGTCATCAGCAGAATCCCACAACCGGCAAGAATATCAAGGGTGAGCCTGCAAACGCAGTAAGCCTTGAGAAGCTTGCGGAGGCAGTCGGAATCACAAACGTTACCGTTGTTGACCCCTATAATCTTGCTGAAACAAAAGAGGGAATCAAGAAGGCTCTTGAAGCTGACGGCCCCGCAGTTGTTATTTCAAGAAGACCCTGCGCTCTTCTTAAAACAGTCAAGCATAATCCGCCCCTCAAGGTTAACACCGAAAAGTGCAAGTCCTGCAAGATGTGCATGAAGATAGGCTGCCCCGCCATCAGCATGAAAGACGGCAAGGCGCATATAGATTTCACTCAGTGTCTCGGATGCAAAGTCTGCAGTCAGCTTTGTAAATTTGACGCAATCGAAGAATAAAAGGGGAGGAGAGATACTATGAACAAATCAATTATGATAGTCGGTGTCGGCGGTCAGGGTACTCTGCTCGCAAGCCGTATTCTCGGTGCCGCTCTTCTTGACTGCGGTTATGATGTCAAAGTTTCAGAGGTTCACGGAATGAGCCAGAGAGGCGGTTCCGTTGTAACATATGTACGCTACGGCGAAAACGTTGCTTCTCCCATCATCGAAAAAGGTGAAGCAGATATCGTTCTTGCTTTTGAACAGCTTGAAGCGGCAAGATATATTTCATATCTTAAGCCCGACGGTAAGATCATTATGAATACTCAGAAGATCGATCCCATGCCCGTTATCACAGGCGC
>JAZNFD010000246.1:0-13268 GCA_045588975.1 Acutalibacteraceae bacterium
CAGCACCTGCAGCTCCCAGCATCCCCAACTTCAACACACCGAGCAGCAATGCTACCGATGTTTCAAGCGTTTCAACTCCTGCTCCCAAAGCAACTGAAACCGGTTTTGAGGATGACCAGTTCTATATCATGATTAATGATATAATCAAGGGTAAGGATAACAAATAAGATATAAGTCAACGAATCCCCGAAACAAATCAGTTTCGGGGATTTTTTATATTTCTTTTATTTCAACAACGGTCAATACATTATTATTAATCATAAATCTGACATCAAAACCTGCAAATTCAATTCCGTAAATTCTGTCGGGGTCGTCCTGATAACCGGGTCTGGGGTCTTGTGCAAGAACAGCCTTTAATGCCGTCTGTTTTTCGGACGGTATTATTTTTATCATTTCTTCGGGTATTTTAACCTCAAGGCTTCCTTTTTTTTCATTGAGTGCAAATCCGTTGCTCGCCTCGGGATGCGAATCAACATAGGGCAGATACGGTTTTATGTCATAAATCGGAGTGCCGTCAAGCAAATCCGCACCCGAAACACGGATGACACAGCCGTATTTTTCTGTTTTCTCAATTCCGAGGAGTTTTACGCAGGAAAGACCGATGGGGTTCGGTCGGAAAGGGGAGCGGGTTGCAAAAACGCCCATTCTTTTGTTTCCGCCGAGCCTCGGAGGGCGTACGGTCGGAGTCCATTCTTTGTCAACGCATTCAGAAAACTGCCAGATAATCCAAAGGTGCGAATATTCCTCAAGACCTCTGAGTGCATCGGGATTGCGGTATTCAGGTTCAAATATAATTGTTGCTTCAAGCTCGTCAACAAGTCCGCTTTGGCGGGGAATTCCGAATTTGGAAGTGAAATCGGTGCGGATATGAGCGATGATGTTAAGTTCTGTTTTCATATTATTCAGGCCTTGCATTTTTATGAGGAATGTTTTTTTCAACCATCGCCATCAGCTCGTCAAGTGTTACAAGAACGATATCATCGTCAAGCTGACTGACAAAGTAGGCAAGATTTTCAATGTTGACCGTCCAGGGATGAATGTTGATGACGCTGTAGCCGTTAATAGAATTCATGTCGGCGGGATAGCTGTTAACAATTACAGCCTGCTCGTCGAGCCATTCTTTTGTTGTTGTTGCTCCTTCGCCTTCGGGATTCCAGAGCGAAAGACGGTAGGTGATGAAGGGCTTGTCATTCACAAACCATATTCTGCCTTCGCCGCCTGCGTAGCGGTCGGGGTCAAGGCTGATAACGCCGCCCTTGATATTATTATATCTTGCATAATATTCGAGTCTGTCCGTGAGAACCTTTTCTTCATATTCATTTTCGGGCGTGCCGTCAAGAATCTGAACATAACTCATCATACTTCTCTTCATTGAAATTGCAGTCAGGTCGGTGAATCCCGCAAGAGCTTTGAAAGGATATTCTGTCGGATGAATATATCCCGCACCCGAAACACCTGCAATGAAATAATCGTTTTCGGTTGCATCGGAGTAAACCCGATTAACCGTCACGGGTGAAAATTCCTGAAGCAGGGGAGGGAATGACCAGGTCATAGGAAACTGATTTTCAAGGGCAAGCTTTTGATAAAATTCGCTGTAACCGTTCTGAATCCACTGCATATTGTCGCCGTCGCTCATAACGATTGCGCAGTAGTGCTTGGTCGAGTCGGTGTAATCCTTCGTTACACTGTGCTTCTGCTGAGGAATTCCGCATTCAAACGATGAAAGATAGCTCAGATTGTGGCTGTGGTCGGAGGGGATTGCGATATTGCCGTTTTTTGATGCCTGTCTGACAAACGAAACCTCATATTTAACCCAGCCGAGAACGGGAACATTGTCGCCCGCATAATCCATAACACGTCCCCTGAGGAGATTGGTGTCCTCATCGTCATCAATATAGAATGTATAAAATCCCTGCTGAATCGCAAGGTCACGCAGACCATCGACGATATACTGAAGGCTCACAATCGCGCCGTAATTGAATTTTTCCTTGTATTTTTCAAAGAAACTCCACTGGAAAAGCAGGTTGTATGCATCGTCGGAATAATCTTCTTTGAGACAGAGACCCGCATCCTTTGCCAGCTGTTCAAGATTTTTGGGTACGGGCAGCCAGCCGTAAAGTGCGGCAAGGTTGGTTGCTGCGTTAAGACCTTCGGCTTTTTCGCTTGCTCTGTAAAGAACATAGCCCGAATCTGAAATATATGATTTGAATTTATTGAGAAGAGCGGGAAGAGTCCACGGGTTACCGTTTTCATCGTTGAAAATAATCTCCACTCCGCTTTCGGCAATTTTATTGAGATAGTTGTTGCTGTAAGTATTGTTTCGGATAAAAATGCAAGGGTTTGTTTTTGCAACAATACCCTGAAGAGCAATAGCCATATGTTTTGCGCCGTCTTCCTGAAGTGCGGCAACGTCAATAACATAAAGTTTGTTGTCGAGTTCGTGTTTTTGACAGATTGATGCAATTTGCTCAAGCTCTGCATCTGTTTTCGGGGCTGGCAATTCAGGGGTGAAAATGCTCAGGAAGAAGATTGCGATTGAGATAAAAAATGCTGTTATAGATTTCATAAAAAACATCTCCTTATATCATAAAGGATAGTCTGTATTATAATTTTTGTCAATGAGAATATAATCAATTGAATGTTTGCTGCACATTTCAAGTGATTTTGCGTTGTCTTTTTTTGTATATCAAAGGTGCGCTTCATTGAAAAAAGCACTTCCAATGGAAGTGCTTTTTCTGGAGCTGCTAGGCGGACTTGAACCGCCGACCTCATCCTTACCAAGGATGCGCTCTACCGCCTGAGCCATAGCAGCAAAAATATTATGGCGACCCGGAACGGGCTCGAACCGTCGACCTCCAGCGTGACAGGCTGGCGTTCTAACCAACTGAACTACCGGGCCATAATGCGCTCGTATCGAACGCACATTATAATACCACAATGTTTTTGTTTTTTCAAGCCTTTTTTGAAAAAAAGTTTATTTTTTATATTATATGCTCGTTGACTGCTTTTTCAACAAGCTCCGCAAAAAGAGCGCAAGACCAGCTGAACCAGCTCCTTGTGAATGTGTCGGGATTGTCGGCGTCAAAGCCCTCGTGCATATATCCCGTGTCGCCGTCTGTTGTTTCAAGCATACGGAGAATATCGCGGATTTCGTCGGGATCAGTGCTTGTGAGACCCTGCATTGAAAGCGCAATATGCCAGATATAACCCTCGGGTGTGTGAGGACTGCCGACACCTTTTGCAAACTTACCTTCATAATAATAAGGGTTGTCTTTGCTGAGAATGAAATTACGGGTGCGCAGATATGTTTCATCATCGTAAGCGCAGAAACCGAGATAGGGTGCGGAAAGCAGACTCGGTACGTTTGCATCGTCGAAAAGGAAATAATCACCCTTGCCGTTGACTTCGCAGGCATAGATTTTACCGTGGTTTTCATGCTCGACGATTGCGAATTCATCAATGCCTTTTTTGATTTCGGATCTGAGAATTCTGCATTTTTCGATAAGATCTTTTTCCTCGGGATATGCGGAATTCAGCATTTCATCAAGATAACCGAGAACAACAACCGCAAACATATTTGAAGCGACAAGATAGCCGTATCTGCAAGCATCGTCGCTGGGTCTGAAGCCTGACCATGTCATGCCCGTGTATTCAACGGGCTCTCCCATGCCGTCGTTATGCAGAGTGTCCTGATATGGGCAGTTGTTCCTCGTGAAGCGGTATGGTGATTTTTCAAAATGGTGCTGTTCGGTCTGCCAGAGGTCGACCGTGATTTTGGTGCTTTCAAGAAAATCGTCACCAAGCACGGATTTATCGCCCGTTGCTTTCCAATAGAGATATGCAAGACGGATAGGATAGCAGAGAGAATCGATTTCGTATTTTCTTTCCCAGACTATCGGATGGTTTTTGGGTGAATCGTCGAATTCCTTGTGATCGTTTGGTTCTTTTTTGTATGCATTTGCATACGGCTCGATTGAGATATACATTCTCTGCCTTCTGATAACTCCTTTGATGATATCCCTGATATCTTCATTATCTTTTGCAAGAGGAATGTAGTGAGATACCTCTGCGGTTGAATCTCTCAGCCACATTGCGGGAATATCACCAGTAAGCACAAAAACGGAGCCGTCATCCGTGAATTCGGTCGCTGTTTCAAGCGTGTTGGGATAGCAGTTTCTGTAAAGCTTTGCGAGCTTCGGGCTGTATTTTTCAATGACAGAGCAATAGTCATCCATTCTTTTTTCTACACATACGGGAAGTTTCACCAAAATCATCCTTTCGGGAGTTTGTTATACATTAAATGATATATTTTAAATGAATTAATGTCAACAAATTTTTGAACTTTTTGTAATATCGGTTTACACGGCAGGAATATAATGGTAAAATAATTATACAATACCTTTGGAGTTGATGAAATGAAAGAATACGGTCTTGTGCTTGCGGGCGGAGGTGCGAAGGGTGCATATCAGCTCGGTGCATGGAAAGCTATGCGTGAACTCGGAATCGAGTTTTCGGCTGTTGCAGGAGTTTCCATAGGCTCAATCAACGGTGCATTCATCGCGTCGGATTGCTACGATGAGGCAACAGAATTCTGGAAAAGCGCATCGATTGATAAGGGTGTCAGCATAACTCGGGAACTTAAAGACCCCGAAAAGCTTTTCAGCTTTAAAAATATCCCCGTGCTTTTCAGAGAAGTTATCCGAAACGGCGGAATCGACGCATCGCCCACAGAAGAATTTCTGCTTGAATACATTGATGAAGAGAAAGTCAGAAATTCAAAAACTGATTTCGGAATGGTAGCATTTCTGCTTTCTGAATTCACACCGCTTGAGATTTTTCTGAAAGACATTCCCGAAGGTCAGCTTGTTGATTATCTTCTTGCATCGTCGAAGGTGCCGGGAGTCAGCAAAATCGGCCCCGAAGAAGAACGTTATCTCGACGGCGGAGTTTATGACAATGCGCCGATAGGGATGCTTCGCAAAAACGGCTATAACCGCATTATTGTTGTTGACATATCGGTCAGAAAGGGTTTCGGACACAGAGGTGATTTCTCAGGCGCGGAAATGATATATATAAGACCTTATGATGTTGAAAAACTCGGTGCCGCTTTTGATTTCAGCGCAGAGTTGTTTGAAAGACGCATAAGAATGGGTTATCTTGATACACGCAGGGTTTTTGGCTATCTTTCGGGCAGACGTTTCTATTTTGAAAAGGATGTTTTCAGAAAGATGGTTGTGGAATTCGGTGCGGATGCCGTTGAACAGCTTGAAGAGCTTGCAGAGCTTTCGGGAGTCGATGACCTGACTGTTTATGATAAAGAAAGCTTTCTCAGTGAACTGAAAATAAAGTATATCGATTATAAAAACGAGCTTGCCGCAAAGGCGGAGGAGACCGAGCAGAAATTTTACGGCCCGATTATCAAGAAAATTTCACAGTTTGGTGCGGATGACAAATATGCGCTTGCGGAAGCGATACTTGATGATATTATTGTATAAGCAAAAAGGAACGGTTTTGCCGTTCCTTTTGTTGTTTATGAAATTGTCAGCTTGTGAATTTCGCTGTCATCAATCTCGAGTGTAATTTCAAGAGTACCCTTGAATCTTTCATTGAATTCAACCGCTTTTTCGTCAAGCTTTACTTCATATTCCTTGGTTTCATCGCCGTTCATTGTTGCAATGACGGTGATTTTTTTGCTTGAGCCGTAGCAGGTTATTTCAGCATCAAGCTTTTTATTGTCATCGGAGAATTGAATCGAGTCCACCCAGGTATCAAGACCTGTGTTGAATGTTCCGGGTTTGAAATAAGCGTTTGCCCACATTGTTATCGGAGTTGAAAGACCGCCGAAATTGTGGAACCATCCGCCTCTGCCCGTAACAACGCTGACCATCTCGAATGTGTAGTAGGAATAATCAACCTCTCTTTTCCAGATGTCAAGCGCAAGCTGTGCAATCTTGTATGCAAAGTCTGTTTCGCCGAGGTCGAGCATCGTTTTCCAGATGAACCACTGATGGGGGAACCAGACGTTTCCGTTCCAATAGCCGTTGACCATAAAGTAGCCTGCGGTCATATCAACAGCGCTGATACCGTAGGGGCAGAGCATTTCTTTTTCACTCTTGAGATGACCGAGGATCGCATTCTTCTGCTCATCGTTGCAGGCGCCTGCGATAATCGGATAAATTCCGTCAAGACCCTTGTTGAGATTTTCGCCGTCTTCGGTAAGCATAAATCCCGTGGGGTTATAGTCTTTGTCGTGAAGAACGTAGCTGAAATATCCGCTGTCCTTATCCCACGAATGCTCGGTAAGCGCATTTGTGAGCTTTTCGATATCGGATGAATATACCGCAACATCGTCGCTCTTTCCGAGCTTTGATGCAACCATACGGAGAATTTTTCCGCAACGGATAACCTGAGAGGTTGAGATGACAGGTGCGCTTGTGTCACGGATGTTTCTGTCCATCATGGCAACCTGCGCAGGATAATCGTCCATACCGCTTGTGGAATAGAAATAATCATATGTCGTTGTCAGACCGCTTTTGAGCTTTGCGGTTGTTGAGCCTCTTATTTTTCCTGCGAGGAAATCGTAATAGAGCTTAACCCGCGGATAGAGAGCAAGGAGCTTTGACTTGTCATTTTCTCTCTTGAGCATTTCAAGGTAGAGATACATCTGAACGGGGACGGGAGAGCCGTGGTGAAGGAAGGCATAATCGGGGTTGCTTTCATCGCTCAGATAGGTTTCAAGGCTGTACTGCGCAAATCGCTTTGAGTAGTCCATCATACCGAGCCCGATAAAGCCCGAATCCCAGGTGTAAAGGCAGTCCCAACGCTTGCCCGGAGTGTGGTGGATGATATAATCGCCGTGCTTGTATATCGGATAAACGGCATTGACCATCGCCGTTGCACGGAGGATTTCATTGCTCAGCTCATACTTTTTGCCGTCTTTGTTAAGCTCGGTTTTTTCAACTTCCGCAAGACGTGATTCATAGATTCTTTCATATTCATCCGCGGATTTATATTCGGTCTCTCCCTTTGAGATAACCGCGTATTCAATGTGTTCGCTCTGAGGTTCGATGAAAATTGTGTGTATAATCGAGTTGCGGAAGAAACCGTCATCGCTGTGTTTACGCGAGAATGCGCCCGTGAAGCTTTCGGTAACGTCATCAAAGGTCGGGTCGGCATTTGAGAGCCTTGCAGTCATACAGTCTTCGAGCGCACCGGTTTCGATTTCACGGAAACGGGTGAAATCATTGAAGGTACGGAGTATGAATTCGCCGTCAACATTCTTGTATCTGCACGAGGTGATGTATCCGCTGTCTGCGCATTTTTCTGTTCTGATTTCGGGCGTGAAATCGTAAGCGGTCATCTCGGCTATGATTTTATCGGAATCCTCTTTTTCACAGATGCAGAAGAAGTCGAATTCCGCACCGCCCGTGCCGAGTGCATCGAGTGTGATTTTAAAGTCGCCCTTTTGAATCTTTCCGATATCAAAATATTTGACAGCGGGGTCATCCGTCGGTTCAAAATCAAGCTGCACCGTACCGTTCATAATAAACGATGCGGTGTCGGTGCCGTTGACAACGTTAACGCCGACCATTTTGCCCTGAATATATTCAATGCCGGACGTTCTGTATCTGACGGCAAGAACTGCGTTTTCAAAATCGTAATCCGATTTGACCGTGAGTGTGACCGTGTCACCCTTTTCGCATCCGAACGGAGGCAGAAATCTGTGGGGCATATGCCATTTGCCCGCTCTGTCACCGAGACCAAAACCGCCCGCGAAGCGTGAATCCGCAAACTCGCCCTTTTTGAAGCCGTCTGCATTCTGCTCATCCCACGGACGGGTTACGGCGTATGAATAGCTGTCATATTCAACGGCATTTTTGTATGCGCATTTTTCCGGAAGTGAAAGAGCGCAATAATCCGGTGACGGATATTCGATTGACTGGAAGAAGTTGATAACACAGTTCTGCTTTATGTCGGAATTGTTGACGATGCGGGTTCTGATGAGCGTGCTTTCACCGTCAATTCTTGCATACGAAACTTCCGCAAAAACCTTGTCTTTCCACTCAAGGTCGTGTCTGTAAGTGATAAGAGAATAGTCGCTGCTGCAATTCCACGGATGGCATCCTGAGGGAAGAGTGGCATTCGGAACTTTTATGTCGCCGCCGAAAACAGCGGGAGCAACCGTGAGGTCAAAACGGACACCCTTTGCAAAATCGTGGTCCGCAATGCGTGAAAGACCCATGTATTTTTTGCCGTAGGGTCCCCATACGGGGAAATATTCTGAACAGGTCATTTTAAGTCATCCTTTATATTCAAATTTACTTATGTTCTGAAGTCGGAGAAAATAACGTGAAGCTGTGCGCCTTCTATTGAGATTTCAAGCCATGCACCGCTTTGAGCGTCACGTGTTATAACAAAAACTCCTCTTTCGCCCGTGCCTTTATAAGTCCAGATTCCGTCGGAATATGTTATCTGCACGTCAACGCCGTCTTTAATGTTTGAAATTGACTCCGTCAGCAAAGTGCCGAAGGCAACCTGCGGAAAACGGTTGAGGTCGGTTTCGAATTTCAGCCCGTCATATGTAACCGTGCAAATTTCATTATTATAGCTGAGCGCAAGAGGACTCAGGATCTCGGGCGTCAGCATCTGCAGGCTGAATTCATCAAAGGATTTTTGCTCGAATGCGGCGGTCATCACCGATTCACCGTAAACGATTTTCAGGTTTGCGGTGAAAGCTTCGGGGATGGGCGGGGGAGTTTTTGATTCGGTAATCTTCTGATTTTCACATCCTGCCGCAAAAATCATTATTAATGCGGCAAAAACAGAAAATGCTTTTTTCAATCAATCACCTGCTGTTATTCAAAGTTTGAAAAAAGCTCGGGCAGGTAATTAAGTACATCAGTCGGGAGCATACCTCTCATCGAAGCTTTTTGAGCCACGGCATCAGCTGCAAGTCCGTGGAGAAATACAGCGCATACTGCGGCATCAAACGGACTCATTCCCTGAGCAACAAACGAAACCGTTATGCCTGCAAGCAAGTCGCCGCTTCCGCCTTTTGCAAGTCCGGAGTTGCCTGTTGTGTTAATATATATTCCGCTTGCATCGGGAGAGCAGACAACGGTGTTTGCTGTTTTGAGGACAACGGTAACGTTGTGCTTCCGGGCGAATTCTCTTGCGGTTTCAACGGGGTTTGCAATAATTTCCGCAATGCTTTTGCCGCAAAGACGGCTCATTTCTCCCGGATGGGGAGTTATGATAACCGGTGCCTGAGCTTCTTTCAATATATCTATATTTGTACTCAGCGCATTTATTCCGTCTGCATCAATTATCATGGGAACTTTTATTTCTTTTATCAGATTCTGGACAAGCAGAGTAGTGTCTTTATTGAATCCGATGCCGCATCCGATGAGAACGGCGCTTGCTCTTTTTGAAGCTTCGATTATGTCCGCCATTGCGGAGAAATTGAATGTGCCGTCAAAATTGGGTTCAAGAGGCAGGAGAAGAGGCTCGGTGAATTTCGGGGCGATAGCCGCATATGCGGTTTGCGGGAATGCCGCCGTAACAAGACCGACTCCGCTTCTGAGCGCGCCGTAAACCGAAAGATATGCGGCGCCCGTCATCAGCATACTGCCGCAAACACAAAGTGCGTGACCGTAAGTGCCTTTGTTTGAAACGGGTTTCCTTTTCGGCAGTTTATTTTTTATATCGGAAAGACCGAGCGTGAAGCAGGGCAGGGAATCGAGATTCTTATAGTCCGAAGGGATTATACCTATGTCGGCTACAACAACCTTGCCGCAGAGCTTATTGCAGGGTTTGACGATGTGGATGGGTTTATATGCCGATATTGCAATTGTCATATCGGCTTTGAAAACCGTACCCTGAACCGATGCTTTATCGCAATCTGCGCCTGCAGGCACATCAATTGAAATAACGGGTGCTTTCGACGCATTTGCCGCTTGTGCAAGCACGCTGAGAGAATGGTCGAGAGAGCCGGAGAATCCCGTGCCGAAAATGGCTTCAACAATGATATCCGCTCTGTCAAAGAAACGCTTGAGCAGAGTGAGATTGTTGTCGTAACGAACAACGTCTATGCCCGCTGTTTCAACCAGAGAAAGCATTTCAACGGAATCCTCCGCTTTCGGGTCTCCGCAAGCGAGCATAACGGTAACATCCGCACCGTATTCCCAGAGCTTTCGGGCGATAACGAATCCGTCGCCGCCGTTTTTACCCTTTCCGCAGATAACGAGAACGTCCATTTTGTTTTCGCGGCTTATGTTGAATTGTTTTCTTATTATTTTAGCGCAGGCCTGACCTGCGTTTTCCATTAATTGAGAGAACGAAACGCCTCTGTTGACGGCGTTGCATTCTGCCTGATACATCTGATTGCTTGTGACAACAAACATATTATTCACCCCACAAATCTATATATTTTAATATTAGCATAATTGATGTATATTTAAAAGAGATTTTAATAAAAATTCCAATATTTTATTGATATATACAAAATGAGATGTTATAATTACAATGGTATTTTATGATGACGGCACGGAGGGACTTCTATGGAGGAATATATCAACGGCTACATACGACCGAGACTCCAGGGTGATGGGGGAGAGATAACTTTTGTCGGTCAACAGGGCGACGAAGTGACCGTGCTTTTGCAGGGTGAATGCTCAAAATGTCTTATTCTTGACCGTTGCCTTTCGTGGATTGAACAGCGCATCGAAGCTGACAGAGGCGAAAAGGTGAAAGTTATCGGAATCCGCAAAAAGCCGTATTTTCAGGATGTGTGAGGTGAACTCGTATGGCACATATAAAGGTTGTCAGGCGAAGCATGAGACCTGAGGAATGGATTAATCTGCGCTTCGGCTGGCTTAAAAGATATATTTACAGCGAAAAGAACGAGATAACAACTTTCAGAATCAAAGATGCCCGTCAGGTGTCTGAGATGAATTTTGAATATTATGACGGCGGTGAATTCAGACCTCTCAACAGAGGCGATATGTATTTCACGCCCGACGGTACGGCGTTTATCGAAGCTGATTATGAATTGCCCGAGCATCTTATCGGCACGAAATTCTGTTTTTCTCTCAAAACTGCAGCGGAAATGATAGTCAAGGTCAACGGCGTTTATGTCGGCGGCATTGACCCCAACAGAGAGAGACTTGACCTTTCTCCGTATGTTGAAGGCAGAAAGCTTCATTTTGAAATCATGGGCTATAACCGTTCAAAACCCGATGATGAGCGTAACCCCGAAAGCCTCAGCGTCAGAGGATGCAGGCAGATTTTTGAAGGCGGATATATTTCCGTTGTCAACGAATCGGTGCAGTCGCTCGTTTATGACCTCGAAATGCTTCTCGATGCGGCGCTCAGCGAGGTGTTCAACGAGGATTTTTCCGCACTCGTCATCCGCGAAATCGATGCGGCACTCAATCTGATTGATTTTGACGATGTGCGTAACGAGGATGTCAGAGCGGCATCCGAGCATATTGAAAAAAATATTTTTTCCAATAAAGACTACAAGGGGAGCGGCAGAGTTGCTCTGATTGCTCATTCCCATCTCGATATTGCGTATTACTGGCGAAGAATTCACGCAGTGCAGAAGAATCTGCGAACGGTTCTCATTCAGCTTCGTCTGATGGATAAATATCCCGATTTCAAATATGCACATACACAGGCATATACATACGAAACGGTTGAAAAATATTATCCCGAAATTTTTGAGGAGCTTAAGAAGAGAATAGCAGAGGGCAGGTTTGAACCCGTCGGTGCGATGTATGTTGAGCCTGACTGCAATGTTCCCTCCTGCGAAAGTCTTATCCGTCAATGCCTTTACGGTCAGAGCTATTTCAGAGAAAAATTCGGTATGACCGTCAATAACTGCTGGCTTCCCGATGTTTTCGGTAACAGCTGGATTCTTCCGCAGATTCTCAAAAAGAGCGGTGTTGACTACTTTGTTTCCAACAAGATGTCAACCTGGAACGACACTAACAGATTCCCTCATAACAATTTCATCTGGAGAGGAATCGACGGCACGGATGTTTATGCCTGCGTCCCTCCGACCCACTTTATTTCGTGGAATATGCCGAGCCAGATTCAGGAAAACTGGGATGCATATCAGGATAAGAACGAGGGCGGTCAGACAATGCAGATGTTTGGCTACGGTGACGGCGGAAGCGGCGCAACCGAAGAAATGGTAGAGCTTATGCACCGACTCGACAAGCTTTCCGTATTGCCCGAAACCGAGCATATAACCGCCAAGGAGTTCCTTTCAAAGAATTTTGACGGCAACGAAGCCCTTTCGGTCTGGGACGGTGAGCTTTATCTTGAAATGCACAGAGGCACTTTCACTACCAAATCAAAGCTCAAGGATTATAACCGACGCCTTGAATTTATGCTCAGAGATGCTGAATTGCTGAGTGCTCTGCGTATTAAAAACGGTGCTGAATATCCCTCCGAAAAAATCAGAAATATCTATAAGAAGCTGATGATAAATCAGTTCCACGATATCCTCCCGGGCAGTCACATTACTCCCGTTTACCGTGATGCGATGGCGGATTATGAGGAAATGGAAAAAGAGCTTACCGAGATTATCGGAAGTGACGGCAATTATTTCAACACGCTTAATTTCAAGCGTAACAGCCTGACTTTCATCACCGACGAAAACGGAGAAACAGTCAGAAAAGGCAAAAAAGGATATTTTGCAGTCCCCGATATTGATGCACTTTCAAGCGGTGAAATCAAACCCGAAAAAGCTTCGTCCGATTGGGTAACGGTAAGCGGTAACAACGTTGAAACTCCGTATTATTCAATTGTATTTGCAGCCGACGGAAGCATTGTATCTCTCAAAGATAAAGATCTTTGCCGTGAATGGGTCAAGGGTGATTTCAACAAGCTGAAGATGTATCACGATACCCCCGGTAACTACGACGCATGGGATATCCTTCCGAATTATAAGGACAGACCGTGTGATCTGAACATCGAAAAAGAGTTTGAATTTATTTCTGCAGACGGCGAATGTGCCGAGTTTTCGGTAAGCTTTTCAACCGATAAGAGCAAGTGGAAAATGATAATCCGTCTTTTCCGCCGCTCAAGAGGAATAGAGGTTGAGCATATTGTTGATTGGCACGAAAAGCATAAACTTGTCAAAGCGGAATATGGATGCAACGTGCTTACCAGAGAGCTTTTGTGCGACACTTCGGCGGGAATTATCCGCAGAGAAACGCACCGCAACACAAGCTGGCAGCAGGCACGCTTTGAGTGCTGTC
>JAZNFD010000247.1:0-22180 GCA_045588975.1 Acutalibacteraceae bacterium
CTTGTTTTCTTCACAATCTATGTTGCATCGAGCTTCGTTGCAGGTCAGAAGGTTTTCATTCAGGTTGTTCCCCAGCTTGAAAGCAACCCCAACCTTGCGCTCCTCATTTTTGCAGCTATTATTATTGTTTACACATTCCTCGGCGGTTTCAAGGCTGTTTGCTGGACAGACTTCTTCCAGGGTCTTATGATGCTTGCAGCTCTTCTTGCTGTTCCCCTTGTTCTTGTTTTTGTAAAGGACATTGATTACAGCGTGTTTGAAACGGTTGAAGGCGGTGTTAACCCCCTCAATCCCTTCTCGGCAAGCTGGCAGGATATCGCATCAGGTCTTGCATGGGGTCTCGGCTATTTCGGTATGCCCCACATCATCGTAAGATTCATGTCAACAAAGAACGCAAAGGTTCTTAAGAAGTCAGCAACAATCGGTATCGTCTGGGTTGTTCTTTCGCTCGGTGCAGCTATCGCAATGGCTCTTCTCGGCAGAGGTTTTGCACCCACTCAGGCACTTGTTGACGCAGGCAAGCAGGAGCTTGTTTTTGTAACTCTCGTTCAGGATATCTTCAGCGGTCCCTGGGCATTTGTTGCAGGTCTTCTTCTCTCCGCTATCGTTGCTGCAGCAATGAGCACCGCAGACTCACAGCTTCTCGTTGCTTCATCATCGTTCACAAGCGATATTTATAAGCCCGTTTTCAGAAAGAATGCTTCCGATAAAGAAACTCTCTGGGTCGGCAGAATCGTTGTTCTCATCATCGCTGTTGTTGCATATTTCATCGCAAGCAGCAAGTCCGAAGGTGCAGCAACAATTATGACTCTTGTTGACAATGCATGGGGCGGTTTCGGCTCAGCATTCGGTCCCGTAATTCTTCTCTCACTCTTCTGGAAGAGATTTACTTATAAGGGCGCACTTGCAGGTGTTATCGGCGGCGCACTTGTTGACGTTCTCTGGATGAACTTCCTCACAGACGTAACAGGCGTTTACGAGCTTCTTCCCGGCTTCATCGCAGGCGGACTTCTTGCAATTGTTGTTTCACTTATTGATAAGAAGCCTTCAAAGGAAATTGAAGAGCTTTATGATTACGCAGTAAGCTCCGAAATCGAATAATTCACGATAATTTCTTCCCGCTCACGGTCTGTCCGTGGGCGGTTTTTTTATTTGCAATTTACTTTTATATATGTTATAATAAACTATATATTGCTTTAAAGCATTTACAAGGAGTACGGTATGGAAAAATATCTTATCAATCCGAATCAGAAGCTTTCGAAAATCAGCAAGGATATTTACGGCCATTTTTCCGAGCATCTCGGAAGATGCATATATGAAGGACTTTATGTCGGCGAGGATTCCGAAATCCCCAACGTCAACGGAATGAGAAAAGACGTTGTTGACGCTCTCAGAGAGATGGGTATTCCCGTGCTCCGCTGGCCGGGCGGATGCTTTGCGGATGAATACCATTGGAAAGACGGCATCGGTCCGAAAGAAACAAGAAAAAAGATGATTAACACCCATTGGGGCGGTGTTGTTGAGGATAACAGCTTCGGCACTCACGAGTATTTTGAGCTTTGCCGTCAGCTCGGCTGTGATACATATATCAACGGCAACGTCGGCTCGGGTACTGTTCAGGAAATGAGCGAATGGGTTGAATATATGACTCTCGACGGCACGTCGCCAATGGCGGATCTGCGCAAGGCAAACGGCAGAGAAGAGCCGTGGGATGTAAAGTATTTCGGCGTCGGCAACGAAAGCTGGGGTTGCGGCGGTCATATGCTCCCCGAGGCATACGCCAACGAATTCAGACGCTACGAAACCTTTGTGCGTGACTACGACAGCAATAAGCACATTTACCGCATCGCCTGCGGAGCAAACGAGTTTGACTATCATTGGACAGAGGTGCTTCTGCAGAAAGCCTGCAGCAGAATGAACGGCATTTCTCTGCATTACTACACCATTCCCCACAATTGGAATCATAAGGGAAGTTCACTTGAATTTACCAAGGAAGAATATGATATTACCATCGGAAAAGCTTACAAAATGGAGGAGCTTGTGCGCCGCCACGGCGATGTTATGAACCGATATGACCCCGACAAGCGTGTAGGTCTTATCGTTGACGAATGGGGAACATGGTATGACGTTGAACCCGGCACAAATCCGGGATTCCTTTATCAGCAGAATACAATGCGTGACGCAATGGTTGCCGCATTGACTCTCAATATTTTCAACAAGCATTCCGACAGAGTGAAGATGGCGAATATCGCCCAGACCGTCAACGTGCTTCAGTCCGTTGCGCTCACCGACGGCGAAGAAATGCTCCTCACTCCGACTTATTACGTGTTTAAAATGTACAAAGACCATCAGGAAAACACCCTGCTAGGGTCACACATCACAACCCCCGAGCTTGAAGCCGAAAGCGGAAAATTCCCGAAGCTTATCGAGAGCGCATCGGTTGATGAAAACGGTGTTATCTATGCAACAGTAGTCAACACGGCGGCAGATGAAACGGCTGAAATCAAGTGCCAGATTGCGGATTCCGAGGTGAAGGAAATCAGAGCCGAAATCCTCGGCGGCAGTCCGTGGGACTACAATTCATTCGATGAAAAGAACACCGTAAAGACAGCGGAATTCACGGATTATTCGGTAACAGCCGACGGATTTATCGCAACTCTTCCGCCGTGCAGCGTTGTTAAATTCGTAATCCTTAAATGAGTGCAGAATGCAAAATTAAGGGTCTGCGATGCTTGTTTTAATGGGTGCGGGTGAAATCCGCCCGAATTTTTGCATTTTGAATTCTGAACTTTGCATTTAAAAATAAAAAGTATGGAACAGATTTGTAAACGCTGTTTTCTTCTTGAAAGCGGCAAAGAGGATACCCACAAAAGCATAAAAGAGCATATAGACAAACTCCCCGAAAAGGAAAAATGTGAGGATGAGGAATACCGCAGACGGCTTGAAGTGTGCGGAGAGTGCGATTTTCTTTCGGGCGGAGTGTGTCTCAAATGCGGATGCTATCCCGAATTCAGGGCGGCATTCAGAAAGCAGAAATGCCCTTATAAAAAGTGGTAAAAACGGAGGACAAAAGATATGTATAACATTCTTATATGCGACGATGAGGCTGATATCCGTTCAGCGCTCAAGATTTATCTTTCGGGCGGAGACTATAATATAATCGAAGCCGAAAACGGTGCGCAGGTACTCGAAATCATTGAAAAAGACGAAATCCATCTTCTTCTTATGGATATAATGATGCCCGTTATGGACGGCATCACCGCGCTTTCAAAGCTCAGAAAAGAAAACAATAACATTCCCGTTATTCTTCTTTCGGCAAAAAGCCGTGATACCGACAAAATTTACGGGCTCAACGAGGGTGCGGATGACTACATAACAAAGCCTTTCAATCCCGTTGAGGTTATTGCGAGAGTCAAGTCGCAGATCCGCAGATATACCTGTTTCGGCGGGTCAGACAGCCCAGCTTCCAAAAAGGATGCCCCCGGTATTTTCCGCAACGGCGGTCTGGAGCTTGACGATAATACAAAAACGCTCACCCGTGACGGCGAGCCCATCAGCCTTACCCCGACAGAAATGATGATTCTGCGATTCTTTATGCAGAATCCCGACAAGGTTTTTTCTCCCAAGGAGCTTTACCGCAAGGTCTGGGGCGATGACCCGCTCGGCGCAGAGAACACCGTCACCGTTCACATCCGACATCTGCGCGAAAAAATCGAGATTGACCCCGCCAACCCAGAATATATCAAGGTTTCGTGGGGCCACGGCTACAAAATGGTGAGCAAAAAAATTCCCGAAGCGATCGACTGATCCGTAAAAGGAGCAAAATTATGGTTAAAAAGAAACTTCGTTCTTCCGCCGACAGCTCTGCGCTTTCAATTGTCATCATCGGACTGACTATTGTTATCGTCGGCTGTTTTCTCGGAATAACGTATCTCTTTGAATATGATTTTTACGATAAAAACAACAACGGCGAAACCGCAAAATCCGTAGCCGTTCAGATTTATTCGCTTGACGACTGCGAAAAGGCAAAGGATTTCTATAAGTGTACGCTGGTTGACAAGGCACACAGAGACGAGTACAGACTCGATTATTACAGCGATTATTTTTCATCCGCCGAATCAAACTTCATCTTTGCGGTTTACAATATGAACGGCGAGCTTCAGTTTGAGGGGCAGAACGGCGGATATACATATGATCTGGCGAAAGATCAGACGAAATATATCGGCGACTCGGATTTTTTCAGCATCGATAAAGACGGCAATATGGTTCCGCTCAAGCTGAACTATGCAGTTGTTATAAACGAAGAAAGCGTGAATGACCGCTATAAGAGTGCGTTTGATTGGATAGATATTGCGGATACTCTCAAATATTTTGCGTTCATTGTTCTGTTCATCGCTCTGCTGATTATGGTTATTCTTCTGTGCATCATAACCATCAATGCGGGCACGACCGACCCCGAAACGGGCGACATCATCCCCGGATTCATCGACAAAATCCCGCTTGACCTTTGTACGGTTGCGGTTATTCTGTTCTTTGCGGTTGCGATGACGGTTATCGGTCTGACTGCGGCGGCAGACGTTGATATGGTTCTCAACAACCTTGTTGTTGTTATCACGTTTGTTACGTTTATTATGCTTCTTATGTCTTATCTGACAACCGTTTCCGTCAGATTCAAGATGGGTAAGTTCTATAAAAACACCCTCATTTATATGGCTTACCTCAAATTCAAAAGAAAAACTCCCCGAAAGGTCAGAAGAAAGATATTCGGAGAGATGTCATTTTTCGGCAAGGTTATTCTCGGTATTTCCGCTTACATAATTTTCGAAGCCGCAATTCTGGCAATTATGGTAAGATCAGGCATTTATGACCGCAACGGAGCAGACGCATTCACGACATTCCTCATTGTATGGGGTATGACAAGGCTTCTGATTATCCCGATTTTCGTTATGGTTGCAATCAACCTCAATTATATCAAGGAAGAGGGCGAGAGGCTTGCGGGCGGTATTCTCGATGAGAGTGTCAGCGGCAAGCTGAGCATCGGTATGTTCAAATCCCACGCCAAAAACCTTGACCAGATAAGAAAAGAAATCAACAAGGCTATGGAGCAGGAGCTTAAGAGCGAAAGACTGCGTAACGAGCTTATCACCAATGTTTCACACGACATCAAAACACCGCTTACCTCAATCAAGAGCTATGTTGATTTTCTTCAGCGTGACAACCTGAGCGAGGAAGAGCGCAGAGAATATCTCGAAATCGTTGCAAAGCACACCGACAAGCTTGATATGCTTGCGAAGAATCTTATCGAGGTTTCTCAGATAACATCGGGAAATATCGAGGTCAAGCGCGAAAAGACAAGCCTTAACATCATCATTGAGCAGACAATTGAGGAATTTGCGCTCAAACTTGAGCAGAATGAGCTTCTGCCGAGAATACGTATGCCCGAAGAGGATGTTTACGTTATGGGCGACGGCGAATGGATATGGAGAATTCTGTCAAATCTGCTCAACAATGCGTGTAAATATGCCGCAGGCGGCACGGACGTTGAAATTTCTCTTGAAGAAAACAACGGAAAGGCGGCTGTCCGTATCGCAAACATTTCAAAATCCGCACTTCATATTGAGGGTGATGAGCTTATTGAACGCTTCGTGAGAGGCGACAGCTCAAGACATACAGATGGCAATGGCCTCGGTCTTTCAATCGCAAGAAGCCTTGCAGAGCTTCAGGGCGGCGTGCTTGACATATCCGTCAAGGGCGATATATTTACTGCGGTTGTGGTTTTTGACAGCATAAAATAAACAAATGAGATGATTAAAATGAGAAGAAAAATTATTGCGGCGTCACTTGCCGTTATTATGGCAACGGGATTTTATGCTTGCAGCATAACACCCGACAACAAAGGTACGGAGTCGGATGTTACCGCAATTCTGTCGGAATCAGAAACCGAAACCGAAATTCCCTCAACCACCGAGGAGGAAACAACAACCAGGGCTCCCGCAACAACCCGTGAGCCGACAACCGTTGCAACAACGGTGAAGCAGGTTCTGACAACCGTTAAAAAGGTTACCACCACCAAAAAGCCGACAACAACAAGACCCGTTACCACAACAGCTGAAACCGAGGCGGAAACTGTCGGAGCGGAGAATGATGGCGTCTACCGTACCAGAGAAAGAACCGAAAATGTGGCTCTCAAATACGGTGTTGTTGTGAGAAAGGTTATTATTGTTCATTATACCAGGCTTCCCGACGGCACCGAAGCTGTTGTGAAGGAAGAGGTTGATACCGAATATTATGACCGCCACTTCTATGCGGCAACATACGATGAGCTTTTGCCTGCCGCAAAGGAAAACAGAGAAACCTACCGCAAAGAGATAAAAGAAGTGCTTCGTATCATCAACGGCTACAGAGCCGCGGGCGGACTTGAGCCGCTTAAGCTCAATGAGGATTTAACAATGATTTCCAACGTCAGAGCTGAGGAAATTGCGTGGTCGGGTGTTCACAGCCACACGAGGCCCAACCTTATGTCCTGCTTCAGTCTGATGCGTGATCACGGTTTCCCCTCGGGTCAGGCGGGCGAGAATATCGGCTGGGGATACGAAACCGCAGAGGCAGTCTGTGAAGCGTGGAAGAATTCTCCGACCCACTACGAAAACATTATGAATCCTCAATTCACCGAAGTGGGTATCGGCGTTGCCGCAGACCCGAAACCGAGCGGAAAGCTCTGCTGGTCAAATTATTTTTACGGATAAACAACAAAAACGGTTTGCAACTCGATGTTGCAAACCGTTTTTTAAATGCAAAATTCAAAATGTAAAGTGCAGAACGTAAAATATAATCAATTAAGATTTTCTGAAAAATACTGCATAACTTTATTTGAAACCGTTGATGCGATGCCCGAGCCGTAGCCGCCGTGCTCCGCAATGCAGATAACCGCAAGCGGAAGATCATCCCTTTGCGAATATCCCGCAAACCACGAATGGCTCTTTTCGCCGTCAATCTGAGCGGTTCCCGTCTTGCCGCACATTTCGAGCCCTTCGAATTTCCTGTCGCCGTATTTATCAACGACATTTGAGCGCAGAAGCGCATGGAGCTTTGCTGCAGTTTCGGGTTTGATTGTGACGATGCTTTCGGTCATTCTGCCGACGACGTTGCCGACCGAGCCGAGCGCTTTGATTCTGTCGGGTGCATAACCCGTGCCGCCGTTTGCAATCGCACCCATAACCGCAAGGAAATGCGTGGGATTGACGTAGGTTGTTGACTGACCGATACCCGCCCATCCGAGCTCTGCCTTGCTCTCGGTTGAGGGCGAAAATCTGCTTTTTGTCAGGCGGACTTCCTTTGCGTAAAGCTGAGTGTTGAATCCCATTGATTCCGCCGTTGTCTTGAGCTTTGCGGCACCGAGTTCAATCGAAATTTCCGCAAAAGCGCAGTTGCACGATTCGTTCATCGCTTTCTGAAAATCAACTTTTCCGTGCACTCCGTTGCAGATAACCTTGCCGTCACCCGTTTCGTATTCGCCGTCGCATTCAAAGGTGCGTGAATAAATATCAGGAATGTTTTCGATTGCGCAGGCGGCGGTCACGATTTTCATAATCGAGCCGGGGGTGTAGATGCCCGAAATGACCTTGTCGAGCAGGATTCCGTCATATTTCGGATTCGTCAGAAGGTCATCGGGTCTGTTTTTTATGTCATACGAAGGCTTTGAAACGCTGCAGAGAAGCTCACCCGTTTTGTAATTATAGACTGCAACCGCGCCGTCGTAATCGCCGAAAGCGTTGTAAGCAATTTTGTTTGCCTCGCTGTCGATGTTGAGTTTTATGTTTGTGCCGACTCCCGTCTGCTTGAGGTTATATATTCCCTCGATTTTGCTGTAACCCGAAAGCACGTCACGGTAAAGATAGTGAGTGCCCGTCGAGATTCTGCCCGCCGTGTCGCCGACAACGTGAAGCACGGATTTGCGCAGGGTTGAATTATCGGAAAAAATTCTTTCGTTATCCGAGCTTTTTGCAAGCACAACGCCGTTGCGGTCATAAATCGTGCCTGCATTGACGATTGTGCCGCCCGAATAGATGTGGCGGTTTGCCTTATTGGATGCCCATTCCGCGCCGTCCGTCACAAGACTTGCAACGAAGAATCCGACGCCTGCAAGGAATGCCAGAATAAGAGCATAAACAACCGCCGCACGCCTTGATGTTATTCTCATGCCGCGCCTCCTTTCGGAGTTTTTACGGGTGGTTTCTTCTTGACATATATATCGGGTTTCGGTGCTTCAAAGGGTGCGCCTGACGCCCTGATATATGCGAGAAGTCCCCACGAGCAGAGCATGCTCGAGCCGCCGCGGCTGACAAAGGGAAGCGTAACGCCCGTCAGCGGAAGCAGATCCGTTATGCCGAAAACGTTGAGTGCAAGCTGGAAAAGCAGCATTCCCGCCGCTGATACCGCCGCAATCGCATAGAATGTTGATGCCGAGGATTTTGCGCTTCGGACTGCAAAAAATGCGATTCCCGCAAAGCTCAGAAGCACCGCAAGAGCAACGATAAGACCCATTTCCTCGCAGATAAGACCGAAAACCAGGTCGGTTGATGCCGCATAAACATCACGCAGATAGCCTTCGCCGATGCCGAGACCCATCAGTCCGCCGCTCGCCGAGTAAATCAGCACTCGGGTCTGCTGATATCCCGAGGTGTCCATATAGTCCCAGACGTGGCGGTAAGCCGCAAAACGGTTGGCAACATAGGGCTTGAAGTAAATTATCATCACCGCACCCATCAGCGCAACGGCGCAGATAAGCACGATTGTTCTTATGTTGCCCGAGCGCATGAATGCGATAAGTATGAATGTGAAAAAGAAGATGAGAGCGGTGCCGAAATCTTTCATAAGGAAGAGAGCACCGACGCAGCCGAGCGAAAAAACGATGTATTTGGTAAGGCTGGTCATCGACAAAAGCTTGTCGAGCGATACTGCGCCGACAAGGATAAACAGAATTTTGACAAGCTCCGACGGCTGAATCGAGAAGAAACCGAGGTCAATCCAGTTGAGCGTGCCGTTGATGCTGCTTGCAAGCACGAGATTGAGCGCAAGAATGCCGACTGCGCCGATTGCGGCGGGATAGCGGAGTGCACACGCAAAGCGTACGTCTTTTATCAGAAGCAGCATAATGAGATAGACCGCAAGACCGAGCCCGATTGCGATGAGCTGCTTGAATGCATAGGATTCGTTGAAGCTTGCGCAGACGGTGAGTCCGATTCCCGAAAGGAAAAATGCAATCGCTTCCAGCTCGAAATAGTCGTTATGAGTAACAAGTGTGCCTATGAGCATATAAACCCACTCTGCGGCGATATAGATGAAGAAGATGTAAACAAGGTTGATGCTCAGCTCGTCCTGACGCACAAATACGCAGGCGGCGCAAAGAAGCTGGAATGCCGTCATGAGCAGCATAACCGTGACCTGTTTGAAGTGCGGCTGTCTGACAGCCTTTGTTTCTGCCACAATCTCACCTCCGGTTTTGAATTCCGAATAATATTTTACCACAATTATACAGATTTTTCAATTCAATTCTATCACCCGAATTTTTTAAAACTGTTAACAAATATCTTCAAGTTTGTTAATTATGTCATAGTATACTTTCTGAGTGCAGAGTTCAGAGTGCAGAACGCAGAACGGAAGATCTTATTTTTAATTCCGAAATTTTTTCTTCCGCATATAATGTTATTGCAGACCGATAATCCGTGTTTTTCCCTCTATATATTGTATATATAATTTATATATAAAAAAATATTGCAAACGGGGAGAAAATAGTGTATAATGTTTTAAATATGATTATTATAATGGGCATAGTGCCGACAGGAGGAAAGACGCAGAATGGAAGCCTATTTTGACAACAGCGCAACCACCGCTCCGTGCTGTGAAGCGGTAAAAGCAGTCAGCGACGCAATGACAAATTGCTGGGGCAATCCGTCCTCTCTCCACCGCTCGGGCAATGCCGCAAAAGAGCTGCTCGACAGCTCGAGAGAGTCAATTGCAAAGTGCCTTTCCGTCACTCCCGAAGAGATTTTCTTCACCTCGGGCGGCACGGAAAGCAACAATCTCGCCGTTATGGGCGCAGCTTATCAGATGCGCCGCATGGGCAGAAGAATCGTTTCAACGGCGGTTGAGCATTCCAGCATTGACGAAACCCTCGATAAGCTTGCCGAAGAAGGCTTCGAGGTAATAAAGCTCAAGGTTGATAATTACGGCAGAATCAACGAAAGGGAGCTTTACACGGCAGTTAATTCAAACACGATTCTCATAACAATGATGCTCGTCAACAACGAGGTGGGAACAATAATGCCCGTTCAGGCGGCAAAAAGAGCCGCAATGGCGGCGCGTTCGCCCGCACTCATCCATTGCGATGCGGTTCAGGCATTTGGCAAAATGCCTGTCAAGCCCGTTTCGCTCGGCGTTGACCTGATGACGGTCAGCTCCCACAAAATCCACGGACCCAAGGGTGTCGGCGCACTTTATATCCGCAAGGGTGTTAAGATAAAGCCGAGAACGTTCGGCGGCGAGCAGGAAAAGAAAATCCGTTCCGGCACGGAAGCGATGCCCGCAATCGCAGGCTTTGCGGCGGCGGCAAGAGCCTTGCCCGACCCGCAGAGAGAGCTTGAGCATATCAGAATGCTCAGGGATTATATGGTTGAAAAGCTCACGGAGTTTGATGAAGTCGTCATCAACTCACCGCCCGAGGCTTTGCCCTATGTGACTAATGTTTCCGTTCTCGGAATCAAGTCGGAGCCGATGCTGAATTTCCTTTCTGAAAGAGGAATCTGCGTTTCAAGCGGTTCGGCTTGCTCAAAGGGCAAAAAGAGCCACGTTCTCATGCAGATGGGTCTCGACCGCAGAAGGCTTGACAGTCCGTTGAGAATCAGTTTTTCAAGATACACCACCATTCAGGAAGTTGACGCTCTTATTCAGGGAATCGCAGAAGGCAAAAAAGTGATAAGAGCGGTAAAATAAATAATTCGGAGTAAACAGATGAAAGAAGTTATTCTTATAAAAAACGGAGAGCTTGCCCTCAAGGGTCTTAACAGAAGAACCTTTGAGGATATGCTCGTTAAAAATATGCGCCGCAGACTTGAATCCGCGGGAAAGTTCAACTTTACGATTGCTCAGTCAACGATTGTTGCGGAGCCCGTAGATGAATTTGCGGATTTTGACGAAGCGGTCAGCAGAATCGAAAAAGTTTTCGGAATCGCAGGCTTTTCAAGAGCCGCCGCAGTTGAAAAGGATATGGAAACAATTCTGAGAAGCGCCGAAGAATACCTGGCTCCCCAGCTTCTCGGTATCAGAAGCTTCAAGGTTGAGGCAAAGCGTTCGGATAAAAAATTCCCCCTCACTTCTCCCGAAATCTGCAGGGAAACGGGCGGATATCTTCTGCGCAAATTCCCTCATCTGACAGTTGACGTTCACAACCCCGACCTTATCGTTATGGTTGAGGTCAGAGATAATTATGCTTATATCCACGGCACTCAGATCAAGGGTGCGGGCGGTATGCCTACAGGCTCTGCGGGCAGAGCGGCGGTTCTTATTTCGGGCGGTATCGACAGCCCCGTTGCCGCATATATGATGGCAAAGAGAGGTCTTGAGCTTATCGCAATTCACTTCGCTTCGCCACCGTATACAAGTGAAAGAGCCGAGCAGAAAGTTCATTCGCTTCTCAGGCAGGTCAGCAAATATTCGGGCAGAATCACTCTTTACGTTGTTCCGTTCACCGAAACTCAGGAGAGCATCAAGGATAATTGCCCCGAGGATATTTTCACGGTTGTTATGCGCCGTATGATGATGAGAGTTTCGCAGATAATTGCTCAGAGAGAGCACGCGGGTGCGCTTATCACGGGTGAAAGCGTCGGTCAGGTTGCGAGCCAGACGATGCCTGCAATCGCCTGCACGGATGCGGTTTGCGAAATGCCCGTATTCCGTCCGCTTATCGGTATGGACAAGGATGAGGTTGTTGCGATTTCAAGAAAAATCGACACCTTTGATATTTCGATTCTTCCCTATGAGGATTGCTGCACGGTATTCACCCCGAAGCATCCCAAAACAAAGCCCGCAATCGACTACGTTGAAAAGTGCGAGGAAGCGCTTGAGGTTGACAGACTCGTCAAGGAAGCTGTTGAGGGAACGAGATTTATTCATATTAACGCTTATTAAATGCAAAGTGCAAAATGCAGAATGCAAAATTAAGGGTCGCTTCGCTCCGATTTACTGTTAAAAATTTTGCATTGCGACTGAAAGGAGCTAAGGTATGTCCGTTTGTGAAATTCTTTCCGTTGGTACGGAAATATTGCTCGGCGATATTCTCAACACAAATTCAAAATATCTTTCAACCGAGCTTGCGAAACTCGGCATATCGGTGCTTCGCCACACCACCGTCGGCGATAATCACGACAGACTTGCCGCCGCACTTCAGACGGCGCTCAGCCGGAGCGATATTGTTATCGCAACGGGCGGTCTCGGCCCGACGGCAGACGATATAACAAGAGATGTCTGCTGCGAGGTTATGGGATTTGAGCTTGCGTTTGATGAAAAAATTGCAGACGGCATCAGAAAATATTTTGCTTCAAAGGGCTACGATATGCCCGAAAGCAATCTCCGTCAGGCATATGTGCCCGTCGGAGGAACGGTTTTTGAAAATAACCACGGCACCGCACCGGGTCTGGGTCTGAAAAAAGACGGCAAATGCGTCGTCATTCTTCCCGGTCCGCCCTACGAGATGGCGCCGATGTATAAAGAAAGCGTAATTCCCTACCTTGCGGAATATTCCGACGGTGCGATTGTGTCGCATACGGTGAGGACTATGGGAATCGGCGAAAGCGCAATGGCGGAAATTTGTGCGGATTTGCTGGAGAATGAAAATCCCACCGTTGCACCGTATGCAAAGAAAGGCGAAGCTCTTCTGCGTGTCACCGCCAAGGCGGAAAATGAGGATGAAGCCGAAAAGCTTCTTCTGCCCGTGATTGAAGAAATAAAATCAAGGCTCGGCGGATATGTTTACGGCATCGACAGCGAAAACATCGAGCAGAGAGTGGTTGAGCTTCTCAAAGCAAACGGACTCAAAATCGCAACCGCCGAAAGCTGCACTGCAGGCTATATCCCCAAAAGAATAACGGATATCGCAGGCGCAAGCGGGGTTTTCGAATTCGGCGCAATCACTTATTCAAACGAAATGAAAAACAGGATTCTCGGCGTAAAAACCGAAACCCTTGAAAAATACGGCGCGGTCAGCGAACAGACCGCAAGAGAAATGGCGGCAGGCATCCGCCGTGTTACGGGTGCGGATATAGGAATTTCCGTAACGGGAATTGCAGGTCCGGGAAGCGACGGCACGAACAAACCCGTCGGTCTGTGCTTCATCGCCCTTGATGCCGAGGATAAAAAGATGTGTGAAAAAATCGAAACGGGTAAGAACGACAGAGAGTATAACCGCTATGTGACCGCATCGCGTGCATTCAACCTTGCCCGAATCTATATAGAGGAGAAAATAAGATGAATTCAAAAAAATTAGCGGCAATCCTTTGCCCGGTTTTTGCGGTTGTTTCCGCAATTCTGATTGTTCTTTCGATTGTTAATTTCACGAAGGAGCCCGATGCTGAGGTTCAGCTAAATCAAAAGGCGGCGGAAATCGTTATGAACGCCGAAGCCGTAACCGATGCGCTTGCAAAGTCGCTTTCAACCGTTGTTTCAAATGACGTGAAGTCGCAGCAGACTTTCCCCGAAGGCATCCGTGAGGAGTTCAGGCAGGCATATGCCGTCAACAACAACCTCGTCGGCTGGCTTTCAATCCCGGGCACGGAGATGGATACCGCAGTCCTTCAGGGCAAAGACAATAATTATTATCTCAAGCGCGATTTCTATGAGCGCTACACAACCGAAACAATCAACACCAACTACGGCAACATCTATCTTGACTACCGCTGCATTACCGACGACATATCAAAGAATACCGTTATCCACGGCCACACAACGGGCAAATCCGACGGTATTCCCAAGCAGTCGTTCCGTTCTCTTTATGATTACAGAGATAAGAACCACTTCATCAGAAATCCGATAATCAGATACAGCACTCTTTACAAAGAGTATACATTCAAAATATGCGCGGTTTTCCTTTCTTCGACCATGCCGAATGATGATAACGGCTATTTCTTCAACTATATTTATCCCGATATGAGCGATAACAATATGGTTGGCTACATCAAACAGGTGAAGCAGAGAATGCTTTATGATACGGGCGTTTCGCTCGAACCGACGGATAAGGTGATTACCCTTTCCACCTGTATTTATGACTACGGCAAGAGCGTTGACACACGCCTTGTTGTTGTCGGCAGACTTCTTCACGAGGGCGAAAGCGAGAGCATCGACCCGACTCTTGTGAAGGACAACCCCGATTACCGCAGACCTCAGGTCTGGTACAGCCGCAACGGTCAGAAGAATCCTTATAAAGATACCGAAAAATGGCAGCCCAGCGCAAATTAAGGAGGGAAAGCAATGCCTAATAACGATAATCAGAAAAAGCCGTCGTCACTCCCCGAGGGACTCAGCTCAATTGCGGATGATGAGGCGATAACAGAAATAAATCTTACCGATTTTCTTGAGGAAAGCTCAAAGGGGTCTCCGCTTTTTGAAGGATTCCACGAGGATATCGAAAAAACAGAAAAGAGCATTGAAAACGAGCTTCAGAGCCTTTATGACGACATTATGAGCAGCGGACCCGAAACCATCGTGCCCAAGCCTATGTCCGTTCTTACCGCAAACGAGGCTGAGCCTGCAAAGATTGCTCTTTCCGACCCCGAAGTTTTCGAAGAACCCGAAAACGTTGCTCTCGAATCGCTCTGGATGAATCCAGAGGAATATTTCGACGATGAAATTCCCGTTGTTTCGCTCGACGAACCTGCCGAAGAAGAGGCGGCGACCGAAATCTTTGATGCGGAGCTTCCCGCGGAGGCAACTTTTGAGCCTGCCGCAGTGGACGAGCTTGCAGCAATGAAGAGCGAAGACGGTGCAAGAAGCGACATTTTCAATATGATTGACCTTCTCAAGTCCGAAAGCGACAGCGAAACCGGATTTGATGATATTCTTTCGGAGATCGAAGCAAACACAGACATTATGCCCGTTGAAGAAGAACTTTCGTCAGCGGCAAAGCTTGTTGCAGATGCTCACGGATATGCAGAGTCCGAGCCCGAAGAAGAAATTTATGAAGAGGAATATGAGGAAATCGAATTCGGCGGCGGAGAGGATTTCTGGGATGATCTTGAATTCTCCGATTCTGAGCTTGCAGAGGAGCTGCCCGAACCCGAACCTGTTCCCGAACCCGCTCTTGTGCTTCCCGAAATCGAAACGATGCCCGTGATCGAGGAAGAGATTGAGACGGTTGAGGAGGAGGTTCACGAGCCTCTTGTTATCCCCGAGTTCAGCGAAGAGTTGCCCATTCCCGATTTTGAGGAAGAAATGCCCGTCCTTGAACTCAGCGAGGAACTTCCCGAACCCGAAATCAAAGAGGAGCTGCCTGAGTTCGTTCCCGCACCTGCTCCCGACAGCGTACCCGCAAACTTCAGCATCGAAATTCCTGCAGAAACCGCTGAACCCGAAATTGATTTTGACAAAGGGTTTGCAGAGGTTTTGGGCGGCGGCGAAACCGAAGATAAGCAAGACGGCTTCATAATCAGTGTTCCCGATGACGGCAACGACTACGAAAAAGCGGCTTATACCTCCGAAAAGCTCTACGAAGCAACTCCGATGAGCAATCATCCTTTTGAGAGCGAAGAGGAATTTGAAGTAAACTTTGAAGGAGAAACCGCCGATGACGGCGACAATAAGAAGAAGGGCGGCGCAGGCGACGTAATCAGAAAAATCGTCCTTTCGCTTTCGATTATAACGATTATCGTCAGCTGCGGAATCCTTGTTAATACTTATTTCATCGAGCCCTACAGATTCAAGGCGGATACGGATGTTCTTGTTGAGCAGATGAGCGTCAATAACGATACCCACGATGAGTCGGCTGTTGTTGACGAGCAGATGAAGAATGAAAATCCCGAAACAGTTTTCCCTGAGGGTATGCTTGCAAAATACGGCCAGCTCTATGCGCAGAACAATGACTTTTCGGGCTGGGTAACAATTGATGGCTTCGGCATCAATCTTCCCATCGCTCAGGGCGACAACAACGAATATTATCTCAAGAGAGATATTTATAAAAAGTATACAAGCTACGGTGTTCCCTTCTTTGATTACAGAATGAAGGATCTCAGGAATCTTCACAGGAACACAATGGTTTACGGTCATAATATGCGCCACGATGACTATATCTTCGGTATGCTCGAGAATTACAGAACAATCGAAGGTTTTGCTCAGGCACCCGTTATCGAGTGCAACACCATTTACGGCGACCACACCTGGTTTGTTTATGCGGTGTTTATCACAAACTCAGATCCCAAGGATGATAACGGCTATTTCCTTCCCTATAACTTCATCGATGTTTCAACCGAGAAGTTCGCTGATTACATCGAGGAAATCGACAAGAGAAAGCTTTACACAACAGGTGTTGACATCAACGAAAACGATAAGATTCTTACTCTTCAGGCTTGCGTTTACGATTTTGACGGAGCTATGATTGTTGTTGTTGCAAGAGAGAAGAGAGAGGGCGAAAGCATCAGCGTTGACACCTCAAAGGCATTTTATAATCCCAATCCCAAGTATCCTCAGAAGTGGTACGACGTAAACAAGAAGAACAATTCTTACGCAGAAGATACCAGATGGTAAAATAAACGAAGCAAACTGATTAAGGAACGGTGATAACTATGGAAAGAAAGGTGAGGATTTGCACGCTGCGCGCTGCAACGGCGCAGAATGCGGCAAATCATCTTCAGCAAAGGGCATCGGCGTTTACTCCCGATGTTGCAGTGAATGACTATGAGAGCGCCTCGGCTTTTGCCGCAGGTGTGGATTCCTGCGCCCTTGACGGCGGAATTATCTTTGCCGCCGCACCTCTTTCCGAGTTCCTTAATGCAAAGCTTCGTTTAATCAGAACCGTTTCCCAGAAAATCGTAAGAAGCAATTCCGTCAACGCCGTGCTGAGCGAAAATCCGTTGCTTGAGCAGAAGGAAAAAGACCTTCATTGCGCAGTTCCCGAAAAAGCAAAGGTTATCAGAACCGAGGACGCACTTTTCTCGGCATTCATAAAAGAATATAAGAAATCAATTGTTGTTTTTCTTCCGCTTGATGTCGCAAAGATTGACTATCTGTTTTCGGCAGGACTTTCCAGGCTTCTCGGCGTATTTTTCCCCGATGCAAAGGTTCCCGTTGCCGCACCGTCGCCGAAAAACGGTATGGCGGAAATGCGTGAGAGCATAGAAACCGTTATCCGAAGCGGAAAAAGAGTTGCGGTTTCGCCCTGCGGATGTTCAAAGCCGCTTATCTCCGCAATTTCGGCGGTTTCCGGCTGTGAGCAGGCTTTTGTTCAGGATAACGCTCTGAGAGACAGGCTTTCCGATGAAAGCGCAGAAAATTATGTTGCTCAGTGTGCAAAAATTTCAAAAGAAAACGCAGGCACCGACCTCGGTATCAGCGTTTCGGCAATTTATAAAGATAAAACGGACGAGAACGAATTTGTTATCGTCTGCGTTGCGGATTCAGACAGAGCAAAGGTTGCGAAAGTCTATGCAAATCCGGGCGAGGAGCATAAGCATCTCGTTGCCGCGGCGGTTATCCGACTTTGCGAAATGCTCGGTGAGCTTTCGGCTCCCGGAGCAATGGTGAATCCTGATGTTGCGGCGGCAAAGCCGAAAAAATGGGCAAAGAATTCAAAGCTTCCGATAATCATAACGGCAATCGGAATCGCAATTGCGGTTGTTATCGGCTTGATTATTGCCTTTGCTCTCGGCGGAGCAAAAGAAAACGAATCCCTTGTTCCCGAAAACGGAAACTATGATTTCATTCAGCAGGAAGATTACTATGCCGACCTTGATTATCACGGCAACGGCAATGCGAATTATCCTGATATGCAGGCGGCGGCTCTTCAGAACGAAACCACCGCGTTTTATACGGATATCTTTTCGACGTCAACAACCGTTCAGCAGACAAGCGTCAGCCAAACGGTTACGCAGATTGTGACAACCATCAGAAATGTTATCACAACGCAGACGCCGACCACAACCAAGGCGGTCACAACAACCCTCAAAGCAACAACAACTGCCAAGCCGACAACGACCCTTGCACCAACTACAACAAAGGTGACGACCACTCTCAAGCCGACAACAACCCTCGCACCGTCAACAACGGCATCGGGAGGAAAGGTTGAATCAACAACCGCATCCTCATCGGCGAAGGGCACTTTCGTTTTCAAGGTTTACGGCTGGGGTCACGGCGTGGGAATGAGCCAGTACGGTGCTATGGAAATGGCGAAAAACGGCAGCTCATATGATGAAATTCTCACTCACTACTATCCCGGCACAACAATCAAAACCGACTCTTCAACTCCCGCAACGGTAAAATACGGCGGCAAGGATATCCCCCTTGTTGAGTATCTTTGCAGAACAACGAAGAGGGAAATGGGTTACAGCAGCGCAGGCAAAGAGGCGCTCAAAGCACAGATTGTCTGCATCTACACATTTGCAAAATATAACCAGTTTGATGTTTCGTCGTCAAAGCACGCATATGACCCGAGCTGGGAATACGAGGGTTCTGCCATTCACAAGGCGTGCCTCGAAGTGCTTGGAATCAGCGCAGACACCGAACCCGTAGCCGCACCTTATATAGATTATAAGGGTGCTCCCGCAAACGCAATTTATTTTGCAACTGCCGCAGGCAAAACAGCATCCGCAGACAGCGTATGGGGCGGCGGCGACAAATATCCTTATCTTCGCGGCGGCGTTTCAAGCCCCGAAACCGTAAAGGTGACGGAGAAAACCATTACCGCAGACGAAATGAAGAAGCTTATTCTTGCTTATGCAAAGGATAACGGTCTTGAAATCACCCTGAACAACAATCCCGCCGAATGGATTGAAATTGTGTCACACGATGCATCGGTGAATAAAAACACGGGTTATGCAACAACCGTGAGAATCGGCAATAAAGAGGTCAGGGGCAACGCATTCCGTTGCTACGTCCTCGATTTCAAAATCGATTCCCATTGCTTCACATTTGAATATGTACCGGCATAAAAAACGAAAAGGACGCAACAGCGTCCTTTTTGTTTTCCCCCAATGAAAGGTTTATGGTTCAAAAATATGATTAATAGATCACACAATTCTGTGCAGCCATATAATGATTTGATTATCTCTTTCATACCGGCTTGAAATCGTTAGAATTTAAAATATTTTCCCCACTATTTCCACTAATTGTGAAAGAATCAATGTTACCGTAGGTCTCAACTGAGGAAAAACTTGCAGAACCATCTCCAGTGCTGCCGATGACAACATCATTATTACCGCTGAAATCAATTTCATTATCTCCTTCATTTGTGTTATAGTCATTAATTGTTATTTCTCTACGACCAATTGCATGGGCGGCATAGATATCTGCCCCCTCTTCATAATTGTACTCTGTAGCAAGAAAGCCTTTACTAAGCAAATCTGCTTTTTTGAAGTGTCTTCTGCACTATCGTAAGGTGTATGCATAAAACTGCTTGGAACAAGTGGCAATAATTGACTTTGTATACTTTTTGAAAGGTATCTTTTTACGCACAAACAGAAGAATCGTCTTTTAAAAGAAGAATGCCTGTTGTTACCGAAAGTGTGATTACGATTGTTGCAAATACTGTCATTTCTGACTCCTCCGTTGTTTTTATTATGGCATTATTATATCACGCAAATTTCTAAGAAAAAAGGAGGAAAATCTTTAAGATTTTCTTAAGATTACGGAAATCCGCATTAATAAATTTCCGAATAATTCCGAAAATGCTTTACAAATCTGTATTTTTATTACATAATATAAAATGATACATTGTTGAAAGAGGAAAGAAAAATGAAAACGAAAAATAAGGAGAAGAAAAGTCAGAGCACGGCAAAAAGAAATGCCGATCTTGTCAGAAGATTTTTCCCTTATCTTAAAAAGCATCTCGGCACGGAGCTTATGGTTCTTCTCTGCGCCGCAACAAGTGCCGCTTGCGAAATAATTCTTCCGCTCATTGTGCGTGTGATTACAGACCAAAATGTTGAAGACCCGTCAGGATTAACCGTAAAGCTGATTGTCACAATCTGCATCGCTTACATTGCATTGCGCTGTGTTGACAGTTTTGCGAGCTTCTGCCAGTCCTATTGGGGCCACAAAATGGGCACGAAAATCGAAAACTCGATGCGTGAGGATATGTTTGACCACTTGCAGTCGCTCTCGTTCTCGTTTTTTGACAATACCAAGGTCGGTCAGCTTATGAGCCGTATGACCTCCGACCTTTTCGATGTTGCCGAATGGGCGCACCACTTCCCCGAAATGATTCTTATGACGGTTGTCAAATTCATCGCCAGCTTCTGGATTTTTGCAACTATGGATATCCGCTTTGCGCTGGTTATCTTCATTCTTATGCCGTTTATGATTATTCTCACGAAGAAATCAAGAACAAGAATGCGCGACACCTTCAAGGCGGGCCGCCATCAGGTGGGCGAAATCAACGCAAGAATCGAGGACAGCCTTCTCGGCGTAAGAGTTGTGCGTTCGTTCACAAACGAAAGAACCGAGCGTGAAAAATTCTCAAAGGGCAACGAGGACTACGTTGTTATCCGCAACAAGAGCCATAAATATATGTCGCAGTTCCACGCAACCGTCAAGCTCATTGACGGCGCTACATATATCGTTGTTGTCGGTATGGGTGCGCTTCTTATGAAGAACGGCATCACCACCGCAGGCGATTTCGCCGCAAGCCTTATGCTTATTTCAACTCTTCTCGGCTCAATCAGAACAATCGTTGACTTCAGCGAGCAGTTCAGCCGAGGCATAACGGGTGTTGAACGCTTCGCGGAAATTATGGACGAAATCCCCGATATCACCGATTCGCCCGATGCGGTTGAAATTGAAAACGTTAAGGGCGAAATTGAGTTCAGGGATGTAACATTCAGCTACGTCAAGGGCGAAAAGGAAATTCTTCACCGCCTCAACCTTAAAATCGGCAAGGGGAAGAACGTTGCTCTCGTAGGTCCGAGCGGCGGAGGAAAAACAACCCTCTGCAACCTTATTCCCCGATTCTATGAACCCGAAAGCGGTGAAATCCTGCTTGACGGCAAGAACATAAAGGACATCACTCTGCGTTCGCTCCGTTCGAATATCGGCGTTGTTGCTCAGGATGTTTATCTCTTCTCGGGCACAATCCGTGACAATCTCATCTACGGCAAGGCGGATGCCACCGAGGATGAAATCATCGATGCCGCAAAGAAGGCGGGTGCACACGATTTCATTTCGGCTCTTCCGGACGGCTACGACACCTACGTCGGTGAAAGAGGAGTCAAGCTCTCGGGCGGTCAGAAGCAGCGAATCTCGATTGCGAGAGTTTTCCTCAAGAATCCTCCCGTGCTTCTGCTTGACGAAGCAACTTCGGCTCTCGATAACGAAAGCGAAAAGCTTGTTCAGGAATCGCTGGAGAGACTTGCCAAGGGCAGAACAACTCTCACTATCGCCCACCGTCTGACAACCATCCGCAATGCGGACGAAATCATTGTCCTCACCGAGGACGGCATAGCCGAGCACGGCTCACATAAAGAGCTGATGCAGAAAGACGGAATTTACAGCAATATGTATAATATGTATGCTGTGATGTAATCGGCAGAGCCGATTACAGTGCAAAGTGCAGAGTGCAAAATGCAAAGTTATTTAATGTTTAATTTACAATTGTTGTAGGGGACGGCGTCCCCGACGTCCCGCCCTACTATTCAATATTCTCTATTATCTAAAATAGCAAAGAAAGGAATAACCACTATGCTTAAAAATATTTCTCCCATCATCTCACCCGAACTTCTCAAGATTCTTATGGAAATGGGCCACGGCGACGAAATCGTTATCGGCGACGGCAACTTCCCCTCCGCTTCAATCGCACAGAAGCTTGTCCGCCTTGACGGCCACGGCGTTAACGAAATTCTTGAAGCAATCCTCAAGCTTATGCCCCTTGACACTTATGTTGATGCTCCCGTTGCTCTTATGGATAACGGCGATGCTTCAAATCCCCCTC
>JAZNFD010000248.1:0-3104 GCA_045588975.1 Acutalibacteraceae bacterium
GTACTGTCTGTAAAACTCAACAAACTGAGTATTCTGCATGCCTGAACGGATAATTTCTTCTGCTTTCTCTTTTGTTGCACCAATTTCCTTGGCTATTTTCTCCATTGTTTCGTCATCGCTTTTCTCTTCATTTTCATAAAAAAGGCGCATTGCTTTGCGAAGTCGTAAATCTTCATCAAAGCTCTGTACCGTAAAGCCACGCCTCATTTTGCGGATGTACTCGTGAATCTCACGCTTTGCCGTGTTCTCCTTAAATTTCACAAAAGGTATGTCCCGTGAAAGGTCGTATTCTTGCAAGGCTTTCCACATCCCTATAATGAAGGCTTGCTTCATATCCTGAAAATGACCGGGCATTGCATAGTTCTGCACCCAACCCATAACCTTTGTGTTGAGCGTGTTTTCATAATAATGAAGAAACCACAAGAAGTATTTTTCATCTTTTTCTTTGCAGTAAAGCTCAATGTATTCCTGAAGCTCCATTTTAGGCGGAGCAGGTATTATTCTGTACATAACAAGATCCTGTTGCCATTCTCTCACGGGCGACACCTCCTTACTTCATTGATTTTGCCGTATCCTCATACAGCTTCTTCTTTTCCATATCCTTCGGGTATTGGGTAAGCTCATATTCTGTTTCTTCCACAGCACGGTACATTCTGTCTTCGGCCAGCCTTGTTGCCAGCTCTGCAAACTCAGGTGTGATTCTGCCTCTGCTTTTATCTACACGTATTGAACCGCAACGGTTTCTGTATATTCTGAGTGCCGGGTCGTTTTCGCATCTTTCTTTTAAGTTTATATATGCCGCATATCTTCTGCAGGTGACCCGCTTTCCGTTGTGCTTGAAGGGAGCGTAGCCATTGCAGTATTTCTGATGTCTTGCAGTCAGCATAAGAAAATGCTTTTTGCAGATTTCGCACTGCCTCGGATAATGTCCGTACTGTATTCCCTCAAACAAATCCGTAACAATAAAGCTGTAGAAGCTGTTGAAATACAGCCTTCGTGCAACAAGACTTTCTGAAGTGTATTCCGTGTTCGTGGGAATAACCTTTTCACCGAAAATGTCGGTGGCAAGCTGCGACAGATTTTCTTTGCTGAATTTCTCCAGCTCATTAAGTCTTGACACAAACCTTTTGAGCTTATTGAACGCAAGAGTAATATCATCACCGAGGTTATCGTAAAATCCGAGGGTTGTGTTTACCTCGTTCAGCAGCTTTTCTGCCTTAGTGGAAAAGTCCTTATCATATTCTGGCGGCAGGATTCCGAGGGTGTTATATTCTTCTTTGTTGTTCTGATGCTTACCCTTACGACGGAAGTATTCATCTAATATTTCGGCATTTTCATAGGTGAAAAGCTTTGAGATTCTTTCCTTTTCTTTGTCAATGTCAATCAGATTAAAAGGTTTCAGCTTCGGCAGGGCAGTAAATATATTGTTGATTACGGTTATGGCTTCAACAAAAAGTCGGGGATTTAAATAGCCTTTGGAGAGCATATCTTCAAGCTCCCAATTCTCGGCTCTGAAAACAGATATTCTTGCAGCGGTATCATCCTTGTAATACTGATTAAGCAGGTCAACCGCATATTGCCCCGCATCAACAGTTTTTGATGCAACGGTTACTTTGCCGATGCTGTAATCGGCATAGAAGAAGCCTTTATCATTCATCCTTTACCACCTCCTGACAAAAAGTATATCATAGTCCATAGTCATTATACAAATTTTACTGTCCAATAAAACGGTCTTTACTTTTTAGAAATATGAGAATATCGTTATAATTGCAAGCTACCTCGCAAGGAATAGTCATCCTGCGAGGTAGTTTTTTCGTTTTATGGGGTTTAAAGATAATTTTATAAAAATTTTTGTTTCGAATATTGTACTGAAAATTATATATGTGCTGAAAAGCCTTGATACATAAGGCTTTGAGCCTTGTTTCGCACATCGTTTTTTACTGTTTCGTGATTCTGTATGATTTTCGATTTTTTCTACATTAAATAATCAGAGGAGGGAAAACAAAAGGTTATTCGTCTTTCGGCAAGCAGTTTAAAGAGATTAACACAGTAGTTTCCCGAATCACTAAACTATCAATAAAGGAGAATGTAAAAATGGCACGTGCTGAATATGAATACGAAAATCAGGAAGAGCTGAAATGCATCTGGTATCTGCAGATTTCCGGCAGAGGGGATGAGTATGCACCCGTCAGGAGGATTATCTGCAAGGTTTGTGAACAAGTATATTTCACATAGGTTCACTGTGTATAGTTTTGTTATGAGTGCAGATTTGATAATATCGGTACAAAGCATGTGAGACGAAAAAGCAGATTGGCAAAGCGGGAAAACACCGTATGTAAAAGCTGTGGTAATACTTTTACACCCAAAAGGACTGGGGCGCTGTACTGCAGTAACGCTTGCAGACAAAAGGCTTACCGTGAGCGTGTTACGGAAGTAGTAAGTGGTCAAAATGACCACTTACTATAACTGTAACGGAAATCCGTTTGCTAACTCAGTGTTACGGTTAGCGTAACGGGTCAAAATGGCCCGTTACTACAACTGTAACGATATTTTATTTTGAGAACACAGTGTTACAGTTAAATCAACGGATAAAAAGCATCCGTTGATTTTTCAATCGGTCTGATTTTGAATTCTCAATCGGTGTGATTTTTATTTTTTGGCTCGCAATAAAAATTCAGGGAACAAACTGACTGTAAACAAGTGCAATTTGTTCCCTGAATATAGTGTATTATTCTTGTTCTGTTTTACCTTTTTTCAAGTAGTTCAGAACCGTAACACCGTTTTCAATTTTTACATTAACTGCTTCAAAGGTTGAAAGTGTACTGTCTGTGAATAACGGCTTATCGTTTTTATCAGCAACAATGGGAGCAACAACAAGGCTCAGTTCATCAATAACATCGGCTCTCTGAAAATATCCGTTTACAATACTTCCGCCCTCTAAAAGCAGAGTATCACATCCGATAATATTTTTAAGCTTGAAGAGTGCAAGCTCAACATCGATTTCGGTTTCGCCTGCGAATATGTACGGAATTTCCATACTTTCAAGGTAACCTAAATATCGTTCATCTGCCTGTTCGGTCAGCACTTCAATAATCTGTGCACCG
>JAZNFD010000249.1:0-4744 GCA_045588975.1 Acutalibacteraceae bacterium
ATCGTTGTTTAATTTTCAAGGTGCGTCGCACTCCCGTCTCGCGAGTGCTTGACTAATATATCACATCATTTCACGATTGTCAACACTTTTTTTCAAAGTTTTTTTCGATTTTTTGATGTTTAACGCAATGCACATTAACTGTGTCTCTTGTCAAAAAAAACTATTTAAATTGCACAACCGACTTTCGTGCATTGTAAATTATCGAATCTTTACTTATATAATATTGTAATTAATTAAGTTTATTCTTGATTTTTTCGATAAATTCAATGAATTTAAATCTGATTTCATATTCAGGGTTGCTTTTGATGACCGATTTACTTTTTGCGTCAAAGTAAACATCGATATTTTTTTCATCTGTTGCAGCAGGAAGACAAAGAGGCGGAAACATCACGCACCACCAATTATGCCCCTCCCCTTTGCCGAGAATTACTTTCAGAGCAAGATAATTTCCTGCAGGCAAAGTATATTCATCATAGGTTCTTGTTGTAAAATACTCATTTGTCAGATATATTTTTGCTTTATATCCGAAACCGTTATTGCGCAAAACCTTATCTGCAACATCTGTCAATTCATTTTGTTCTTCATTCAATATCTTTTCAACGCTTTTAATATTTGTTTTACCTGAAAAAAGTTCATTGCCGCAATTAAGGAGTGCATCTCTGACCGCAAGCTTTACCTGCTGGTCTTCAACACTGTCTGAATTTGCAAGAATATGAAGACGCAGGATATCCTTTCTTAAATCACGGCAATTATTATCAAATTCCGCAACCGAAAACAATACAGAAATAACAAGCGCAATACAAACAGAGATTTCAATCATTCTTTTTTTCATAAATAAAACCGTCCTTTTATGTTGTAATAACATTGTTGGACGGTTTTAATTTGTTTATTCAGTTAATTCGGGAGTAAGCCCTCCGATTTCATCTCTTGCTTTAAATATATAACCGTTCTGGCTGAGAATATCCATATGGGTAAGTGCTTCACCCGTTCCGAGCGCAACACAATTCAATGATTCATCGGCAACAAAGGTTTTTATACCCGTTTTCTTTTCGATCATTTTATCAATGCCCTGCAGAAGTGCGCCGCCGCCCGTAAGACGGATTCCCGACTCAAAGATATCGGCTGAAAGTTCGGGAGGTGTCAGTTCGAGAACGGAGCGGACCGCTTCTCCGATTGTTTCGAGGTGAGGACGCATTGCAAGATAGGCTTCAGTTGAGCTGACTTCTATGCTTACGGGAAGATTGGTTATGAAATGCTTGCCTTTTACAGTCAATCCGAGTTCTACATCACGCAAATATGAGCAACCGATTGTTTTCTTTATATATTCCGCCGTTCTTTCGCCGATTATTACATCTCTTTCACGTCTTATCTGACGCATAATGGCTTCGTCAAGAGCATTGCCCGCAACTTTTATTGATTTCGACACAGAGATACAGCCCATAGTGATAACTGCAATATCGGTTGTACCGCCGCCGATATCAACAACCATGGCGCCGACAGGTCTGTTGCTCTTGAGACCTGCACCGAGAGCTGCGGCAAGCGGCTCTTCGATAAGACACGCTTTGGCTGCACCTGCGGAAGTGATCAGATCAAGGATTGTTCTTTTCTCAAGGCTTGTCGCCATAGAAGGAACGCAGACTACAACGTTGGGTTTGAAAACCATGTTCTTACATATTTTAGAAAGGAAGTAACGAAGGATGTGCTTTGTTGCGGTGAAATCGGACACAACGCCGTGCTCCATAGGTCTGACCACTCTTATCGAATCGGGGTTCTTACCAACCATATCCCATGCACGTTTACCGACTGCAATCAGCTTTCCGCTTTCTTTTTCATATGCGGCGGCACAAGGTTCGGAAAGAACAATTCCCTTGTTTTCGACATAAACGACGATAGATGTTGTTCCGAGGTCGATTCCGATATTCACACCAAGCATTTTCTTCACTTCCTTTCGTTATTATTTTTTCTTTTTTGCTTTTGTCAGCGCACAGGCAATACAATAAACATCCTTCGCGCCGTAAAGCCAGAGCATTTTTGCGCATTCATTCAATGTTTCACCCGATGTTGAAACATCATCACATAATAATATTGTTTTATCTTTAACCGAAACAGGATCAGAAATATCAAAAACGCCGGCAAGATTGCCTTTTCTTAAATAGTATGATAACTTGTGCTGAACCTGAGTGTCATAAATTTTTACAAGAAGATCGGGCTTATGTTCGATATCCGTAAGCTCGGAAATTTTCTTTGCAAGCAACGCACACTGATTATATCCTCTTTTCTTCAGACTTTTATCGGTCATCGGAACTTCGGTTATGAAATCAAAATTCACGCCGTCGAATCTTTGCTTTACCGTTTGTGCCATTTCAGCGGAATATGCCTCGGCATTATCCGGGGATTTTCTGAATTTGAAAGCGAGCAGTCCCTTTCTTACGTTACCCTCAAAATAGAACGGCGCCGCAAGAGATGTGAAATACTTTTCCGCACCTTTGCAGGAACAGATATCCTTTTCTCTTCCGCATTTGAAACAAACCTCGCCCGTCACTCTCGGAAGATTTTTCTCACATTCATAACACATCGTCCTGTTGCTCGCAATAACGTTTCCGCAATAAGCACATCTTTTCGGTAAAAGAGAATGAATTAACGTTTTCAACCAATCAATCATTTTTTTCACCGAGCATTATGAAATTTTTGAGAGCCGAGTAACGCTTTGCTTTACTGTCATTCAGAGTCATCCGTTCAACAGTATTTCTCGAACCGACAAGAATCATAAGCTTTTTTGCACGGGTAACGGCGGTATAAAGCAGATTACGGTAAGCAAGCTGCTCAACAACACCCGTAACCGGCATAACAACCGCATCAAATTCATTACCCTGACTTTTGTGAACGGTAACGGCATATGCATGCTCAAGTTCCGTTCCGCTTTCGAAAGGATATTCAGCGGTTTTATCATCATAACGCACATACAAAACATGGGCAGATTCATCAATCTTTTCAAGCAGACCGATATCACCGTTAAACACGCCGAGACCGTCTTTTTCGCTGCTTGTCCAGGGGATATTATAGTTATTTTTAGTCTGCATCAGCTTATCCCCTTCACGGAAAATACGCTGACCGAACATTTTCTCACGTTTATGTTTTGCAGGCGGATTGATTGCATTCTGAAGAAGTTTATTCAGATTAACCGTTCCCGTTTCGCCCTTTCTTGAAGGACAGAGCACCTGAATATCATCAACCGGTGAATATCCGTAAGCCTTCGGAAGCCTTGAAGAACAAAGTTCGTTTACGGTTTTTGCCGCCATATAGGGTGCGTTGCGTTCAAGAAAGAAGAAATCTTTATCCGTTTTTGAGAGTTCGGGAACTTCGCCTTTCACGATTTTATGAGCATTGGTAACGATGAGACTTTCCATTGCCTGGCGGAAAACTTCTTTCAGTTCAACTACGGGCAAAGCTTTTGAATTGATCATATCGTGGAGAACGTTTCCGGCACCGACGGGCGGAAGCTGATCAGAGTCGCCGACCATAACAAGTCTGCATCCTATTGGCAGAGCATCAAGCAGACTCGCAAACAAAACAATATCAACCATTGAAAGCTCGTCAATAATGACCGCACCGACGCTCAGAGGATTACGCTTGTTGCGCTGAAAAACGGGTCTGTCGTTGCCGTCCCATTCAACCTCAAGAAGTCTGTGTATCGTTTTTGCTTCCCTGCCGGTAAGCTCGCTCATTCTTTTGGCGGCTCTTCCCGTCGGAGCGGCAAGGGCAACCTCAAGTCCCTGAGATTCAAAAATTTTCAGTATGCCTCTGAGGGTTGTTGTTTTACCCGTACCGGGTCCGCCGGTCAATATGAGTATGCCTTTTTCGACGGCAAGTTTTATCGCAAGGCGCTGCTGTTCATTATACAATACACCGCTGATAAGCTCAGCGTTGTTGATCTGCTCATTTATATCCGAATAGCATTTCGGGGCATACCGTTTCATAAACAAAACGGTATTTGCCGCTCTTTTTTCCGCATCATAGATTTCGGGCAAAAAAACGAATTCTCTTCCGCTGATAAAATCACTGATCAGATGCTTCTGCTCAATAACCTTATCAAGATTTATTTCAACCGTATCATTATCGCATCCGAGAAGTGTCGTGCAAGGCGGAATAAGTTTATTTCTCGGAAGGCAGGTGTGACCGTTATAAAGATTATGACGCACTACATAAAGAATACCCGCAGAAATTCTGTATTCATCCGCAGGTTTCACCGGAAGTCTGTCGGCGATATCGCACGCTTTTTCAAAGGTAATGCCGACTCTTTCCGAGCAAAGCAAATAGGGATTGCGTTCAACGGTCGCAACGGAATTCTTACCGAATATCTTAAACACCCTCAGGCATTCCGCTGTTGTCATCCCGTATTTTTCAAGAGAAATCAAAGCTTCTCTTTCTGTGGCTCTTTTCTTGAATTCCTCTGCTATTTCTTTGGCTCTGTCACGGGATATTCCCTTGATTTCGGCAAGGCGGAGCGGTGTGTTTTCAATTACCGAAAACGTATCTTCGCCGAAGCGCTCAACTATTTTCTGCGCTGTTTTTTCTTTGACACCCTTAATTATGCCCGACGATAAATAAGAAAGCATATCTGCGGCGGTTTCGGGCATTTCACGAATACAGCTTTCGATCCGAAGCTGCTTGCCGAAGGTCGGATGAACAGACCAACTTCCCGTAAACGTAACCTTTTCACCGCAATAGAGATCGCCTACGTTGC
>JAZNFD010000250.1:0-3675 GCA_045588975.1 Acutalibacteraceae bacterium
AAAGGCTGTGAACTTCTTAAAGTTGCTGACGAAAATAACGTAAACTTCCTCTTTGAAGCAAGCGTAGGCGGCGGTATCCCCATCATCCGTCCCATCAGCCAGTGCCTTGCAGCAAACGACATCGACGAAATTGCAGGTATCCTCAACGGCACTACAAACTTCATTCTCACAAAAATGATTACCGACGGCATGACCTTTGACGAGGCTCTTCTCCTCGCTCAGAAAAACGGCTACGCAGAGCGCGACCCGTCCGCAGACGTTGACGGCTTCGATGCCTGCAGAAAAATCTGCATCCTTGCCGCTCTCTGCTTCGGAAAACACGTTTATCCCGATGCCGTTTATACCGAAGGCATCCGCAAGATTACTCTTGCCGACGTTGAATATGCCCGCGCATGGGGCGGCGTAATCAAGCTTATCGCAAAAGCAAAAATGCTTGAGGACGGCAGAGTTTCCGTTATGGTTTCCCCCGCTTTCATTCAGAATCACAGCCAGCTTGCTTCCGTTGACGATGTTTTCAATGCAATTCTCGTTCGCGGCGATGCTATCGGCGATGTTGTATTCTATGGCAAGGGCGCAGGAAAGATGCCTACCGCAAGCGCCGTTGTTGCAGACGTTATCGACTGCGCAAGACATATGGAACGCAAAAAGTTCTTCGGCTGGCAGGACAGCGAAGACGGCTATGTTGCAGACTATCTCGAAACAGAAAATACTTTCTATATCAGAGCAACAACCGAAAATGCCGCTGCGGCAGTTGCAAAGGTCACAGAGCTTTTCGGCGAAATCAGCCTTCTTTCCCGTCAGGATGCTCCCGAGGGCGAATTCGCATTCACGACAAAAACAATATCGGAAAAGGAGCTTGCGGAAAAGCTTACACTTATTAACGAAGCAAGCGTTGAATCCGTTATCAGAATCACAAATTATTAATCCTAACAGGAGGATATTATGGCTTTAATTGTTCAGAAATTCGGCGGCAGCTCAGTTGCAAATGCCGAAAGAGTGATGAACGTTGCAAGAATCGTTACTGACACTTACAAGGCAGGCAACGACGTTGTTGTTGTTGTTTCAGCTCAGGGCGATACTACCGACGATCTCATCGCAAAAGCTCAGGAAATCAATCCCCAGGCTTCAAAAAGAGAAATGGATATGCTTCTCGCTTCGGGCGAGCAGATTTCGATTTCGCTCCTTGCCATGGCTATCGAAAGCCTCGGCTACCCCGCTTGCTCACTTCTCGGCTGGCAGGCAGGATTTTCAACAAACTCCGTTTACGGTTCCGCACGAATCAAAAAGGTCGGCGCAGACCGCATTAAGATGGAGCTTGCCAAGAAAAATATCGTTGTTGTTGCAGGCTTCCAGGGTCTCAACAAATATGATGATATAACAACCCTCGGCAGAGGCGGCTCAGACACAAGCGCAGTTGCAATCGCTGCCGCAATGCACGCAGACCGCTGCCAGATTTACACCGACGTTGAAGGCGTTTACACCGCAGACCCCAGAAAAGTCAAGAACGCACAGAAGCTGAGCGAAATCACATATGATGAAATGCTTGAGCTTGCAACTCTCGGCGCACAGGTTCTCAACAACCGTTCGGTTGAAATGGCTAAGAAATATAATGTTAAGCTTGAGGTGCTTTCAAGCCTTGTGCGCGCACCCGGCACAATTGTCAAGGAGGTAGCAGACATGGAAAAAATGCTCGTCAGAGGTGTAACCAAGGATACAGATGTTGCACGTATTTCAATCATCGGTGTTCCCAACGTTCCCGGAATCGCTTATAAAATCTTCGGCAAACTTGCCGCTAAGAATATCAACGTTGATATCATCCTTCAGTCTGTCGGCAGAGGCGACACAAAGGATATCGCTTTCACAACAACAAAGGCAAATGTTAACGATACCGTTGAAACCCTCAAGGCTCTTGACCTTCTCAGCGGTCTTGAAATCGTTTGCGACACAGACGTTGCAAAGGTTTCCGTTGTCGGCGCAGGTATGGAATCACATCCCGGCATCGCTGCAAAGATGTTCGAAGCTCTCTTCGAGACAGACGTTAACATCCAGATGATCGCAACAAGCGAAATCAAGATTTCAGTTCTTATCGACATCAACGATGCAGACAAGGCTGTTGCAGCTATCCACAACGCATTCATCCCCGAACTCAGCTAAGCAATATAATAACGTATAAAAAAGAGATGCTCGCGTGAGCATCTCTTTTTTGTTTTCTGATTAAATTCCGAACCAGAAAGCATCGTCAATGCTTATCTCATACACATCCGAAAGCACCTTGCCTGCCGCCGCCTTCATTTCCTCGCCGCCAATAAAGCGGAGGTTATGGGCAGGAATAAGTGTGCTTGCAACTGTCGCATTTTCGCAGAAGCCGTTGTCTTTAAGGAAAACGGGTGCGCCGTAAGTGTCGCTGATAAGATAGTTAACCGAAATTTTGCAGTATCCGATGAATTCTTTGATGATATCGGGGTTTGCATCGATATATGCTGTTCTCGCAACGATAACATTCTGAGCAAGCGGGGTTTCGCTGATTTTATCCCACTCGGCATTGAAGCTGAGAGCTTTTCTGTAAGTTTCTTCGTTATTGAGAACCTTTGAAGCATAAGGCTCGGGAAGAATGCAAACGCCGGCTTCTCCGCCTGCGGTAAGCTCCGCAACTTCCTTGTCGGTCGCTCTGAATTCAAGCTTGATATCCTTTTCGGGGTCGATTCCGTTCTGAGCAAAGATATAATTTATCGTCTGCTCAAAAGCCGTGCCTTTATATGCGGCATAAACAGTCTTGCCTTTAAGGTCGTTTATGCTCTGAATTTTTTCTCCGTTTTCAAGAACGCTGTAAAAACCGAGACCCGTAACGGCAAGAAGCTTTATTGCACCGTTTGTTTCGTTATAAAGCTTTGCGGCTTCGGATACGGGAAGAGTTGCGATATCCGCCGTGCCCGCCTTGATGCGTGCAACAGCCTCGCTCACATCTGCAAGAAATTCGGTTTCATAGTTATAAGCTCTGTCAACCGAAAATTTGGTTACACCGAATCCTACCGCACCGTCAACAGCGGCAATCTTTGTTTTTGAATCTCTGATATAGCTTGATGCGGTTTCGGTGACACCCGCCTCGGTGACTTCGGGAGTTTCGGGATTATCGCCGCACGAAGCAAGAGCAAAAAGCATAACAAACGCAAGAAGCGCAGCGGTTATTCTCTTTATATTTTTCAAGTGAATCAGTCCTTTCTCAAGCGTTTTCCGCAACAACATTATACAATTCATCATCTTTGTTGTCAACATCATTGAGGATGCCGTTAAGGTATTCCGCAATCACGCCGTCTGCGGCTTTCTGAATTATATAATATCTGTTGGAATATTTATCCTTTTCGGCAGAGGTTGTGCCGTCATCGGCGACGGTTATTTTAACGGGCTTTGAGAGAGAATAGAAATTGCCGTTGCCCTCAATGGCATACTGAACAGCGGTAAGGTCCCAGCTGTCACGCAGAAGCGGCAATTCTTTTTTGCCGAGATAATTCTTGTAGCAGTCATAAACGGGGTTATCGTTTTCGGGAGTTTCAAAAAATCCCGTCTTTATTCCGTGACCGATTTCAAATCCCGAGCAAACAATAACATTCTTGAAATTGTCGAAAACATACGATGAAGTCGGAGGCCAAGCGGTCTTAGGAAGACAACACTTAGCTA
>JAZNFD010000251.1:0-7402 GCA_045588975.1 Acutalibacteraceae bacterium
AGACTTCTTCCCATCGCAGACCGCCATCATGCATATGCAAAGGAAGTTGCAGCAAAGCTTGAAGAAATGGGCGTCAGAGTTTCGGTTGACGACAGAAGCGAAAAGATCGGCTACAAAATCCGTGAAGCACAGCTTGAAAAGCTTCCCTATATGCTTCTCGTCGGCGACAAGGAAATCGAGGACGGCGCGGTTTCGGTACGCAAGAGAGGCGAAGGCGATATCGGTGCAATGAACGTTGACGAATTCATCGCATCTGCACTTGCAGACATCGCATCAAAGAAAATCTGGTAAAATAACATCGGGTGCACGCAGAAATGTGTGTACCCGATTTTTTTTATAAAATATATGGATTTTATAATTTGTTGGTGGTATAATATATAATCAACATTGTTGGAGGACACTTAAAATGATACTTTCCGATAAAACATTAACGAAAATGCTTGACGAGGGCAGTCTTGTTGCTTCGCCCATTGAGCCTGCACAGATTCAGCCTGCAAGCATCGACATAAGACTCGGCAACACCTTCAGTATTGTAAAGGATTCCTCAACGGGAATTATTAATCTCGAGCAGAAAATAGAATACGAAACAATCGAAACCGATACATATGTTTTGCTCCCCGGTCAGTTTGTCCTTGCAACAACTATGGAATATTTTGAACTTCCTGACGATTTGACCGCCTTTGTTGAGGGCAGAAGCTCACTCGGCAGAATGGGTCTTTTCATTCAGAATGCAGGTTGGGTTGACCCCGGCTTCAAGGGTGAAATTACTCTTGAATTATTCAATGCAAATCGCTGCGCAATCGAGCTTAAAGCAGGCAGAAGAGTAGGTCAGCTTGTATTCGCAAAAATGGACGAAAAAGCACTCAATCCCTATAACGGCAAATATCAGGGACAGAAGGGCGCAACCGGTTCAAGAGTTTTTATGGATAAAGAAATGAAATAAACCCCACGGAAGGATGATATATATGAAATACGCAGTAGTACTTTATGACGGTATGGCGGATTATCCCGTTCCCGCACTCGGTGGCAAAACCCCTATGGAGCTTGCCAAAAAGCCGAATTTTGATGCTCTTGCAAAGAAGGGCAGAGTCGGACTTGTCAAAACCGTTGCAGACGGTCTCAAACCCGGCAGCGACGTTGCTAATCTCAGCGTTCTCGGCTACGACCCCAAGGTTTGCTATACGGGCCGTTCACCGCTTGAAGCAGTCAGCATCGGCGTTAAGATGAAGGATACCGATGTTGCTCTCAGATGCAACGTTGTTACTCTCAGCGACGAAGAAAACTATGGCGACAAAACGATGATAGATTATTCCGCAGGCGATATCTCGAGCGAGGATGCGGCTGAAATTATCAAAACCGTTCAGGAGCATTTCGGAAATGACGAGTTCAGATATTATAACGGTGTGAGCTACCGTCACTGCCTTATCTGGAACAACGGCACAACCGACCTCGGCAAGATGACTCCTCCTCACGATATTTCGGGCAGAGTAGTCGGCGAATATCTTTCAACTTCACCCAATGCCGAAAAGCTTGTTGCAATGATGAAGGAAAGCTATGAACTTCTTAAAGACCATCCCGTCAATAAGAGAAGAATTGCGGAGGGCAAGGCTCCCGCAAACTCAATCTGGCTTTGGGGCGAGGGCAGCAAGCCTGCTCTTTCGGATTTTGAAGAAACCTACGGCGTAAAGGGAAGCATCGTTTCTGCCGTTGACCTTCTCAAAGGTATTGCAATCTGTGCAGGTATGGGCGTGCCCGAGGTTGAGGGTGCAACAGGCTACATAGACACCAACTTTGAGGGCAAGGCTCAGGCGGCTGTTGAAGAATGGAAAAACGGCAAGGATTTGGTTTATATCCACATCGAAGCTCCCGATGAATGCGGCCACAGAAACGAACCCGAAAACAAAATCCGTGCAATCGAGCTTATCGACGAGCGTGTTCTTCCCATTATTCTCGACTATCTTAACGGATGCGGCGAGGACTATAAGATTATGATTCTTCCCGACCATCCCACACCGATTGTTACCAAAACACACGCATCCGACCCCGTTCCGTTTATGATTTACCATAAGAACGGCGAGGTTGACGGCGTGGATACCATAAACGAAAAAACAGCCGAAGCAACGGGTGATTTCGTTGAAGTCGGCTGCGGACTTATGAAAGAATTTCTGGAGGCATAAAAATGAGCTACAAAATTAACACAAAATGCATTTTAAGCGGTTATTCACCCAAGAACGGTGAACCCAGACAGGTTCCCGTTTATCAGAGCACAACATATAAATACGATTCAAGCGTTGAAATGGGCAAGCTTTTCGACCTTGAGGCATCGGGTTATTTCTATACCCGTCTTGCCAACCCCACCAACGATGCCGTTGCCGCAAAAATTGCCGACCTTGAAGGCGGTGTCGGTGCAATGCTCACCTCATCGGGGCAGGCTGCATCATTCTATTCAATCTTCAATATTGCAGGTGCGGGCGACCACGTTGTAAGTGCATCGACTATCTACGGCGGCACGTTCAACCTTTTCAACGTCACAATGAGAAAGCTCGGTATCGAGTTCACTTTCGTCAGCCCCCAGGCAACAGAAGAAGAGCTTAACGCCGCTATCAGACCCAACACAAAGGCACTTTTCGCAGAGTCACTTTCAAACCCCGCTCTTGAAGTGCTTGATTTCGAAAAATTTGCAAATGCCGCTCATTCACACGGTATTCCCCTTATCATCGACAACACCTTCCCCACACCCGTTAACTGCCGTCCCTTTGAGCTTGGTGCGGATATCGTTATCCACTCAACAACAAAATATATGGACGGTCACGCAACGAGCGTCGGCGGCGTAATCGTTGACGGCGGCAAGTTTGACTGGACTCAGAATGACAAATTCCCCGGACTTACTACTCCCGACGATTCATATCACGGTATCACATACACCGAGCGTTTCGGCAATGCGGCTTACATCACAAAGTGCATGGCTCAGCTTATGCGTGACCTCGGCTCGATTCCCTCACCCTTTAACGCATTCCTTCTCAACCTCGGTCTTGAAACTCTTCCTCTCCGTGTTGAAAGACATTGCTCAAACGCACTCAAGGTTGCAGAGTTTATCCGTGACAGCGGTTGTGCAATTGAAGTAACTTACCCCGGAATGAAGGGCAGCAAGGGTTATGAGCTTGCACAGAAATATATGCCTGACGGCACAAGCGGCGTTATTTCGTTCAGAATCAAGGGCGGAAGAGATGCGGCTACAAAGTTTATGGACAGCCTCAAGATTGCCGAAATCGCAACCCACGTTGCCGATGCAAGAACCTGTTGCCTGCATCCCGCAAGCACAACCCACCGTCAGCTCACCGCTCAGGAGCTTATCAACTGCGGCATTTCGGATGACCTTATACGTCTTTCCGTCGGCATTGAGCACGTTGACGATATTATTGCTGACGTTAAGCAAGCTCTCGAAGCTTCGCAGGCATAAATTGCAAAAATAACGGGTCGGAAATTCCGACCCGTTTTCTTTTATTCTTCAATTACGTCAATAAGAACATCGATTGCATTCTCAAGAAGCTCAAAGGGAATGTTGAGGGGAGGCAGGAGCCTTACCTTCGTTTTTGCGCTCAGAACAAGAACTCCCTTTTCCATAGCGGCTGCGATGATTTCTTTTGCGGGTTTTTCACATTCGATGCCGAGCATAAAGCCTTTGCCCGAAATGCTCTTGACCTTTTTGCAAGCCGAAAGTCTAGAGATGATATATTCGCTCTTCTTTGTGACATCGGTGAGCAGATTGTCGTCGATTCTCGAAAGAATGCTGATTGCACCTGCACAGCAGATGGGGTTGCCTCCGAAGGTCGAGCCGTGACTGCCGGGAGTGAGGATATCCTGAACCTTTTCTCCGAGCATTGTTGCGCCGAGGGGCAGACCGCCTGCAAGACCCTTTGCGGTTGAAACGATATCGGGCATCACTCCGTAGTGCATATAGCTGTAAAGCTTACCCGTTCTGCCGTTACCGGTCTGAACTTCGTCGATGATGACGAGCATATTTTTCTCTTTTGCGATTTCAAAAACGCCCTTGACGAATTCGTCTGTCAGAGGAAGGACGCCGCCCTCACCCTGAATTGTTTCCATCATAATTGCGGCGCAGTTGTTTGCATCCGCAAGCTCCTTGACGGAATCGAGGTTGTTTGCTTCCGCATAAACAAAGCCCTCCGTGAAAGGTCCGAAATCGGTGTGGAAGCTGTCCTGACCCGTTGCGGCAAGAGTTGTGATTGTTCTGCCGTGGAAACTGTTTTTGAGAGTGATAATTGTCGAATTGCCCTCGCCCTTATTTTTGAGTGCCCAGAGTCTTGCGGCTTTGATTGCGCATTCGTTGGCTTCTGCGCCCGAGTTTGAGAAGAAAACTTTCTTCATTCCCGTTCTTTCGCAGAGCATCTGTGCAAGCTCCGCACAAGGCTTTGTGTAGTAAAGGTTTGATGTGTGACCGAGAAGAGATGCCTGAACGGTGACAGCCTCTACCCATTCGTCATCCGCAGCGCCGAAGGTGTTGACGGCGATTCCGCTTCCGAGGTCGATATATTCTTTGTCATCCTCGCCGTAGAGCAGAGAACCGTTGCCCTCCGAAAGCTCAACGGGGAAACGTGCGTATGTATTCGCAATGTAATTTTTATCTGTTTCGAAAATAGCCATAGCAGTTACTCCTTAACCCTGAACGAACATTGTTCCGAGTCCTTCGTTGGTTAATGTTTCAATGAGAAGTGAGTGAGGAACGGTTCCGTCAAGAATGAATACCTTTTTTACACCTCTGCGGATTGCTTCGCCGCAACAGTCAATCTTCGGAATCATACCGCCCGAAATAATACCCTCGTGAACAAGCTGAGGAATATCGCTGACATAAATCTTCGGAATGAGCGTTGAGGGGTCATCCTTATCACGAAGAATTCCTGCGATATCGGTCATCGAAATAAAGCTTTCCGCTTTGAGAGTTCCTGCAATTTTTGCGGCTGCCGTGTCGGCATTGATGTTGTAGATATTTCCGTCGTCGTCGCAGGCGGTTGTTGAAATAACGGGAACATAGCCCTTTTCAAGAAGGTCGAGAATCGGTTCGGGGTTGATTTCGGTGATTTCGCCGACATAGCCGAGTCTTTCGTCCTTTACTTTTGCTTTGATAAGCTGACCGTCAGCGCCGCAAAGACCGACAGCCTTGCTTCCGAGTCTGCCGAGAAGAGCAACAAGGCTCTTGTTGACCTTGCCCGCAAGCACCATCTGGACAACATCGACTGTTTCTTTGTCGGTAACTCTCAAGCCGTCAACCCATTCGCTTTTTTTGCCGATTTTTGCAAGAGTATCGTTGATTTCGGGGCCGCCGCCGTGAACGAGAACAACCTTAACACCGATGAGCGAAAGAAGTGCGATATCGCCCATAACTGCATTCTTGAGGTCTTCGTTAATCATTGCATTGCCGCCGTATTTGATAACAACGATTTTGTTTGAATATTTCTGAATATAGGGGAGGGCTTCAACAAGCACCTGACCCCTGAGATTATTTGTGATTTCCATTTCCATACATCCTTATTTTCTGCTGTTCTTAGGTTCTGTAGTCGCCGTTGATTTTAACGTAATCATATGTCAGGTCGCAACCCCACGCAGTTGCGGAAGCATCGCCGCTTTTAAGATTGATAAGAACCTGAATTTCTTTCTCTGTGAGGACTTCCTTTGCGATTTCTTCGGAGAAGTCGATGCCTGCACCGTTTACGCACACATCAACCTGACCCGCGGCTGATTTGAACGAAACATCAATTTTGTTGACGTCAACATCCGCTCCGCTGTAGCCGATTGCACAGAGCACTCTGCCCCAATTGGCATCTGCGCCGAACATTGCGGCTTTGAAAAGCGATGAACAGATAACCGATTTTGAAACGGTGACTGCGATTTCTTTTGATGCGGCACCGCTGACGATGCATTCGAGAAGCTTTGTTGCGCCCTCGCCGTCGCCTGCAATCATTCGGCAGAGATGAGTTGTAACTGCATTGAGAGCCTTGCAGAATTCGTCGAAATCCGCACCCTCGCAGGTTATTTCTTCGTTGCCCGCCATACCGTTTGCCATAACGGAAACCATATCGTTTGTTGATGTGTCGCCGTCAACACTGACCATATTGAATGAATCCTTGACATCTGCGCTGAGTGCTTTCTGAAGCATTGCGGGTGAGATTGCACAGTCGGTGGTAACGAAAACTAGCATCGTTGCCATATTGGGATGAATCATGCCCGAACCCTTTGCGATACCGCCGATTCTGCATTCCTTGCCGCCGATTTCAAATGAATATGAAATGATTTTGGGTACCGTGTCGGTGGTCATAATAGCTTCAGCCGCGTCATTTGTGTCTGCCTTGAGTTCCTTTGCAAGAGAGGGGATACCCTCTGCAATGGGAGTGATGTCGAGAGTCTGACCGATAACGCCCGTTGAAGCAACGATGATATCCGATGCGGAAATGTCAAGCTCCTTTGCGATAAGAGCGCACATTTCTTCTGCGATTTCAATACCGTTTGCATTGCAGGTGTTGGCGTTTCCGCTGTTGCAGATAACTGCCTGAGCGTAGCCGTCGGCAACGTTATTTTTGGTTACGGTTATAGGTGCGCCCTTAACGAGATTTGTTGTGTAAACGCAAGCCGCCGCCGCTTTTTTCTCGCTGAGAATGAGGGCCAGATCCTTTTTTGTCTTATTCTTTCTGATTCCGCAATGCACTCCGCTTGCGGTGAAGCCTTTTGCGGCACAGATGCCGCCGGGAATTTGTTTCATTTTTATTATCCTTTCCGAATCAGAGATTCAGACCCGTTTTCGGGTCGATTCCCATAAGAATATTCATACATTCAATTGCGGCACCCGATGCACCCTTGCCGAGATTGTCGTAGCGTGCGAGCAGAATAAATCTGTCTTCGTTGCCTTTGACAAGGATTTCCATACCGTCGTTGCCGCTCATTTTTTCGGCGCAGAACATAGCATCATCACCTGTTTCTTCGGTGTATTTGACGAAATCCGAGCCGTATGTATTTTTATAAGCATCTATTATATCACAGATACCCTTACCATTGCAAAGGTTTTCTTTAAAAAGTGGAACGGTAACTGCCATTCCGCTGTAATAATCCGCAACAATGGGGCTGAAAAGCGGAGCTTTTTCGATTCCCGTTATTGCTTTCATCTCCTTGAGATGCTTATGCTCCTGAGTAAGTGCATACTGACGGGGAGAGTTGAGAAACGCTTCTCTGCTTCCGCTTTCATATTGCGCAATCATCTTTTTGCCGCCGCCGCTGTAACCTGTAAGGGAGTGACAGCAAAGGAGCGCCTCTTTGTCAAGTATCCCTTCCGCAACCAAGGGGTAAACCAAGGCAATAAACCCGCCTGCGTGGCAACCGGGTACAGCGATAC
>JAZNFD010000252.1:0-11682 GCA_045588975.1 Acutalibacteraceae bacterium
TTTTGTAAGAGAGTTTCTGTGTTATGCGGAATCACCGTTGACAAATCCTTTTATGTGACCTTCATTCAGCAACTCACCTCACTTTGGCTAAATATTAGCACACCATAAAAAGCATGAAAATTCAGGGCAACCTACTGAAAGTTGAAAAAACACAGCCTCAACCGTCACGAAATGACAGTTGAGGCTGTGTTCTGCAGCCAAATAATTATTTTATCCAGAAGTCCGGAAATTTATCGTTATATTTGTTTCTACCTTTAAATATAACCGTAATTTTACATCCGACATCAAAGCTGTATTTGTCCATTTGCCAGTCACGGGGGATGATTCTTGCTTTTTCACCAAGCACTTTGATAAACACTGCGGTTTTACCGTTATCCATATTTCTGTTTCCTGTGACTTCCGCAGTATATGTTTTGTTATTTTCAAACTTTGCAAAATTAAAATCAGAATTACCGCCGGAGGCTTTGGGTTTGTGTTGCTCCGAAACAACGTTTCCGTCAAGAGCTTTCATTGCAGGCAAGTATAGGTCATCAGCCTTAGGGGAAAGCTTGGGTAAAACATATCTGACAGTTCTGTTCTTTGTTCGGTTGCTTGAAAACCAATTGTGCGCAGCTTTGGAATTTTTTCTGCTTTTTCCGTCATCAGCAATGGGATAGGAAATATTTTTGTTAAGCACATAATTGTAGTTTGTAATCAGCTTCAAATCCATAAGAGATTTGTGCTCACTGAAAACAGCATCACTGATACCGTAATCTATGAAGTTACCCTTCTCAAGCGAGTAAACTCCGTTCTCCAGCTTACGTTCAACAATTTCATCTACCGTAATCTTAACGCTTCCGTAACCGACGGGTCTTCCGTAGCCTATCTTATGCATTTGTAAACTGTTTGTTTCATTTTCGCCGAGAGTAAGCACCCAAAGAAGCTGCTTGAGCTCGGTTAAATTTATTTTGTCAAAATAAACTTTAAATTTAAACTCACTATTCTCACAAACAGGCTTCGTAGCAATTGAGCGTGGCCCTAATTCTTTTTCTGAAACGGGCTTACTATGATAATAGAATTTGCGTCCGTTAAGTTCAACGCAGGGAGAATCGTAATTCCAGAACCCTACATCTCTGCTTTGTGTTCCGATTGAAGAATAGAACTCTGCCGATGTAATCTTAGGCGTAGAAAGCTCAGGAAGATTCAAATATTCAGAATGAACCATTACATTTTGTTTTTTAACAGCATCACTGAACCGTACCCTTGAAGCAACAGGATTACCCTTGCCCAAGGTTCCGAAAAGTCTGCATGCGGGGCAATATCCGTTTTCTTTGTTGCATATACCTGCATGCTCGTTCAAAAGCTCGGAAACAGTGTTTCTAAACATCTGTCTTGAAATCTGTGCAGGAGAAAAATAATTCATCTCTCCGTTTTGAATACGGAAGAAAACAGCAACATCTTTTTTCTCATACAATGATTTTTGAATGTCCTTAAGAATTGCACTGAAAATTTTATCTTCTGCGTTGTTGCGGATAAAAATACCGATCAGCTCTTCAAAGCATTCCATATCTTCTGCACTGCAGATATACTCGGGTTCATAATCTGAAACATAGAAATAAGATTTTGAAAATCCCGCATTTTTTCCGAATTTGATCCATTTTCTTTCAACATCCGGCATATCTTCTATTTTTTCAATATGTTTTTTACTGTATTTGTCAGCCTTGTAAATAGCCCATGAACCATTTTCAAATCTTAAAACACCGGAAATAACACCGTTTGCACTTTCGGGGCGAGAGAGTCTGCAAGTAAGAACATTGTTATTTATAACTGAAAAACAGCTTTGGGTTACGGCTTCAAAGACCGATCTTATGCAGCCTCTGATTTCACTGCCGGGAATTAAAGGATTACCGTCGATTTTATAAAAATCATAATGTCTCGGGGCTTTTTCGTTTTCCGCACTTCTGTCCGGAAGAGCGAGCATATCCTTCACCTTCAGTGTACAGGAGATATATCCTGTTCTGTCTCCCTGCGAAAGCGCCGTTCTGTCAACCTTTGAAGTGGTTGAAACAAAGTTATAAGGATTTATAAACAGGTTGTTGCTATCGGGTATAAGTGCCGCCATTACGCATCCTCCTTATCTGTAAATCCGACAAGTCTCCAGTCGCATTTTCGTGCCACACCATCTTCGTCAAACTTGTAGTAATATCTTACTTTAAGCATAGTTTCCGTAACACCTTCAGGCAAATGATAGCTTCCACCGCCGGTTGCAAATTTCAAATCGGGCTGAGAATTACAGGTTGTATCTATATCAAGATAGTGAGCTTCATCGTATGCTCCATCTGCAAAGGAGATACTATCATTTATATCTCGGCATTTAAAATCATTCTTAACCACACTGCGGTAAGCACGAAACTCTTCGTTTTCATCAAAAACTCTTACTTCAAGAAGCTTATCGATGTCGGCAACTTTACTCACAAAATCCGCTTTATCTGTCCAAATTGCAAGAATGTATTTTTCGTTCATCCCTGCTAACTTTTCAGCAAGCTGTAATTCATTCATGTTCATTTTTCTGACACCTCCTCTACAAAACCGTCAATTTTTCCGTCAATAATATTTTCAATAGTCAAATCATTACCGTTAAGCCTCAGCGAAGTGATTTCAAACAGGCCTCTGCCTATTGAAGTAAGACCACCTACTGCAAGAAAGCCGTTGTGCAAATCGGCAAGGCAGATACCAAGTGCCCACAGCACCTTCCTTTCGGGTTTCTCAGAGAAAGAAATAACAAGAGCTGTTTTGCCGTAATAATAAGTTTTTTCCGTGTAGAGAGCACCTTCTTTTGTTGCACCGGAAAACCTGTCAATCGCATTTCGAGTAGACACCTTATATGTTCCGCCAGACAAAATACTTTCAGAGAAAACAACTTCGGATTTTTTAGTTGTTTTTGATTCGGTGTCAACATCTCCGAAAACTGATTTTGCAGTTTCTTCATCGGTAAGCTCGGTAAACCTGCTTCTGAAGGCTCCTGCCCAAGATGTTCCCGGAATCACAGAAACCTGTTCGTCGTTTTCTTTTACAGAATACAATGACATTGACCTATAATCGGGCATGGCTTTTCCATTCAAACCGACATCTGTTGTGTATTCTCTGATTGATAACCCGCCGACACAGTTGAGTTGTACACAAAGCTCAAATGTTTCTGTATTCTTGCTCAATTCAAAATCCGATACAATATCATCTGTCCAACTTGAGTCATTGAACATTTCAAAGTCGAGCCATTCATCAACATTTGAGAACTCTCGTTTCTTAACCTGTAAACCAACCTTACCGTATCCTCGGCTTGTTTTTGAACCGAGAAGAATTTTGCCTGAGTTAAGAGCAGAAAGCGCCTCTTCGATAAGTTCAACGAAGAGCGGATTTTCTGAGAGAAGCTCAATGTAGCCGGTAAAGCGTGCACCCGTTTCGACCGCTTCCATATCAAATTTTGCACCATCAACCGCAAGTTTGTTTTCAAGCTTTACGCAATCTCTTGTAGTAACAAAAAATTTGCTGTTGCCATCTTCAAAACGGGCATCATAGATTCTTACACAGCAAGGGATTTTCTCGTTTTCCAAAGCTTCGATATCGCCGAAAAGAGCCTGTTCGAAAGAAATTCCGGATTCAGTTTTTATGTCTTTTTTAGCAACATAATTTCTGAGAACCCCCGCAATAGCCGTTGCAGGAATAAACGGATTCCCGAGGTTGTCAACAATAACATCTTTGTCTGTCTGTGCATTTGTACCCGAACCGATAGAGAGCGGCGAGAGCAATGTTATGTCTATCTTATAATAAATTTTCTTATTCACTCACTTTACCCTCACTTTTGATTTTATATTTTCTTACAGTTAACATGGTGACAATGTATTTTCGGTATTTTTTCCAGACAAATTCTTTTTCTTCATTATTCTGACCGTCAAGGCAGCTTTCAAAAGGTGTGTTTTTAAATATGTCGGCAAAAACTGATTTAAGTCTTTCTTCGCCGAAATGACTCAGAACCTCATTGTTTACGGCTTCTGTCTTTATGCCGGAAATCCTGCTGATAAAATCTTCATAGCTCTCAGCTTCCTTACACATAAGAGTTATTCTGCCGGTTTGAGAAGCATTGAGTGCGATTTTTTCGCTGTTAATCATCGCTTTAGAAATTATCATATCATCTATCCTACGGTTTTTGATTTCAAGAACAAGGGGATTTTTCGCTTTGTTTGTGCATATATCGGAAACAACTGTTTGAGATACAATTAGCTTGTCTGCTTCCGGCAGCAGTTTCACTTTGCCGAAGCCTTCGTTTTGTTTTTCGCCAATATACAAATATTCGGAATCTTCCCTGTCCGAATCAACGGTAAAAACAACAACGCTGCCTGCACGGATTGCGGGGAACTGCGGCTTCTTAAGATTCCATTTTGAATTATAGCCTGAAACTGTTCTTGTTGCGATGCTTGTTTCTTTGCGGAGATTGTGAGGCTCTGCAAGGGTCAATGCTTTCAGAAGCTCAGAGAGTTCAGTTGTAAATGTTCCGTTTTCATCGGTAAGTACAACATCGCTTTCACAGATATAAGCAGCCGTACTTCCTGCCGTTAGTTTAATCGGATTTTCTTTACTGCATTCAGAAATCATTTTTTCTTCGGTTTTAACGATTTTACATTTTGCATACTGAGCAGTTTTGCTTCTGCCAAAAGAAATTGTTCCCTCCCTGAATAAAGGATAGATTTCCTTCATAGCTTTTCCGTCTGCAATAATTGAACCTTTGAAATATTGTCCGTTGCACAGACAATACTGAGTGTAAAGTCCTGTGCCGCCCGCGCTGAGTGCATTGTGATATACGATTTTTGTTTTAGGTTTTCTGTATCCGTAAGTCGGGTTTATATAACCGTTTTTTAATGGTTTGTACTGTTTGGCGGATTCGTTATTCCTTTCATTTTTTTGAGCAGCGTCGTTTACTGCAATCAGATTCTTTATGCCTTTGTCTTCGATATCGGTTGCGGCTTTGACTTTTGCCAAAAACCTTGGGGCGGGAATATATTGCGAAGAATTCTTATCGGAAATGTAAAGATTACCAAAGTGCACCTTTCCCGAAAGAAAAACTTCATTGAAATTCAAGCCTTTGTATCTTGAAGCGAGCGCACCCATCACTGATGTTCCCGGAATATAGTCAAGTGAATGATTGGTGTCTGTCGAAGGAATCATAAGGTCACTTTGAAGATGTACAGTATATTTGAATTCATAATTTGAATCATCCTTGAATTCATAGTTATCGATTACGCATTTATCTGTTGACTCAATAAGAGTACACTTCACGGCACCAAAGCCCCTGTTTCTGCGATAACCTATATTGCGGAGTCCTTTGCATATCTTCTGAATTTCGCTTTCAAAGCAATCGTCAAACTCAATTTCCGCAATAAATTTGAGCGGCTTTGAATCTATAGGAGAATGTTTGTTAACAACTCTTATAAATCGCAAAGAGCCATCTTTTACGGTGTCGCCTTCGATTGCTGTTTCACTTCTTACGGAGCAGAAAAGTTCCGCAACGCTGTTAGGCGTAATGTCGCCTTCATCAATGAGCGCTTTAACAATGTTATCATAATTTTCTATTCTCGCATCGTTAATTGAAAGCGAGCCGGAAACATTAAAACCTCTTCTGCCGAATATCTCATTGATTTTCTCGGAGCCGATCATAACAGCTACTTCTCTCATGCATCCTTTGAGGCGTCTCGACGGAATAAACGGAATACCATATTCATCAATTGCGGTGTCAAGGTCTATAACTGCAGCAAAATGCTTGCCGACTCCGGCGCAAAGGTCAGACATCAGTGTTATTTCAAGTCTCTTCTTCATTAGTTTTATCCTCCTTTGAAAACCAGAGATCATAAAGCTCAGACATATCGTAAATTATTCTCATATCCTCTTTGCTTTCACTCAGCTTAGGTGAATTTTTGGGCAGATATGAGTTGACACGCTTGACCTCAAACAGATACTTTTCATAGCTGTCCTGTGCTGCATTTCCGAGAGCCTTTACATTTGCACGACCTGCCGCATGTAAAACAGGGAGTTTTTCTTCAAAAACTTTTTTTGCTTCGGAAACCATATATGGTCTTGCAGTTGCATGAGCTTGCTCGGTTTTTCTCAAAGACTCAAAATCATCTGTGATGCCTGCATGGCAATAGTAAAAGTCAAAATAATTACCATCCTGCATATGTGCTCTTTCTTTTGCCGATTCACATGCTGCTTCGGCAATGTCATAGGCAACATTGAAGGGGTCCTTTGCGTGAAAAACAGATATACCTGCGCAGGATGTACACGCACTTTCCTCAACGACATTTCCCTTTGAGTCTGTTATCTTGAGCTTTTCACTTTCAAGTATCTCAAAATACTTGCAAACAACACGCCAAGCCAGTTTTGCATCGCAGATAATTGTTATTTCGTCACCGCCACCGATAACTCTTCTGTAGCCGTTATTATTGAGTATTTCAGCAATTTTTTTAAGCGGTTTATCAACAAAAAGGTCGTTAACTCCGCAAGAAAAGCTTCTCAGCTTTGCAACGCCGTCATTATAGTCTGAAGATTGGCATTTTTGAAGTCTGCTGCCCATTGAATTTCCATCAATATAGATAACAGCCGTCAGGCCATCAAGATTTTCAAGTTTATCATTCGGGTCCGGATTAAAACATTTTTGTTTCGCAAACCTGTCTGCCGAAATCGACTGTTCGTAAGGATATGATATTTTGTGCGTAACAGGTAAAAAAGTCAACGGGTCGATCTGAGACATGGGTGTTACGGCAGGCATATCACTTGAAGGATAACGATTTTTCCTTTTTGCATTTTCTTCGTACAAAGCCTTTCTGTCTTTTTCAAAATCTCCCGTAAACGGAACACAACAGGTTATCAAAGAGAGCGTCGGACTGTTTTTGAGAATCCATGTAGATATGGCTTTGTTAGCTTCTATGTATTTATCACGGTTTTTATATATAATCATAAGATTTCCGCCGCCGTCATAAAGCACTTCTGCATCAATATCCTCGTTCTCATCGAAGCCATCTACAGTAAATTCTTCTCCGAGATCATATTTGATTTTAACCGAAGCACCGTTTTTATCAAGAATTTCCGTGAATTTTTTATACATACCGGACAGCATAGCCGAAGCGCCCGATATTTCTCTGATTTTTGATGTTCTGTATATAAACTCCTGCTTTGAAACAAAATCATACAGTGCCAAAACTTTTTGCTCGCCCATATCAAAATCTCCTATCTGTTTTATTTGTTTCCGAATGCATTTTCATATTCGTAAAGCCATTCTCTGATTTGTGCCGCCATTGACTTTTGAGCAGACAAATCGGAATATTCGTTTGCTGCTTTATGAGAAATTGTATTGCGGTACGGTCTAACCTTTTCAATCCTCTCGCAAAGGGTTGATATAAATTCCTTTTTGTCGGTATCTGAGTTAAATTTACTCTTATTGACATCCCAGACAGATAGCTCAACCATATAAGGAATTTCTTTTTCAAGTGCATCAGAGTTTTCGATCAGCTCTTTCAATCGTTCTGTATAAAGAACACGGTTTTCTGAACGAAGTTCGGAAAGGGACATCATAAGACCTTCAACCTTTTCAAAATAATAATCTTTGATTTCGGGATACATTTCGCTGTTATTTGTTCCCATACACATAAACGGAAAACCGCAATTGAAATATATCCTCTGCAAACGGGTGTATTCTTTAAATGCATCAATTGGTGACTCACAATTTACTTCTGTACTGCTTTGAATCAAGTAATCGGCAAATATATCTGTATGTGTTCCGCTAAGCCCTTTTACATAAGGCAGAGAAGAGATATAATCGTATTCCCTTGCCGTAGCTTTAGTTTTGTTTTTAAATGTTTTCAATGGCTCATAATGAGGATTATCTCTCAACAGAGCAAGCCATTTTTTCGTTTTTTGTAAAACGCCTGCACATTCTTTGCCTGATTTGTTATATTTTATATAATAACTGTCATTGGCTTTTATGGCGTTTTTAATCGCCTCTTTCTGCTTATCCGGTGTCAAACCGGACACAGCGCAAATAATTACATTCAAATCATAAAGAATACCGAAAACCTCTTCATAAAAATCCACAATCAATTTTTCATCGCTGAAGCCCAGCAATTTTGCAAAAGGAGATGCTTTGTTACTTGCTTTTGCCTTTTCGGTATTTTGCTTTTTAATCGCACCGGCAATACCTGATGAGTTTGAAGAAAGCCTATCGAGTTCTTCTTCATCCTTCTTTATTTTTTCTTTGCTCTGTTTCTTAAGATTTCTAGAAGCTTCTTCATTTTTCAGGTCAATTTGGGATGCATCTTTAATATCCTCTTCAGTTGCAAGATCGATTTTTTTGAATTCAGTAATTATATCTGAACTCGATCCACTCAAGCGAGCTTTAGCAATGTTTTCAATGGGCTCCAATAAATAGTTATAGCTTTCTGTGAGATCAATAATTCGATCAGGTTTGTCCATTATGTTTCCATAAACGATTCTCTTGACCTTTGAACCGGCAGCTTCAAACATTCTGGCAAGAAGGAATGAAATCAGATTTGCGACTCTTGAACCACCTGTAAAATCAAGATGAATATCTATTTTATCCTCGACAACCTCATCATTGGGAACTATTGCTTTTGCAATTTCACGCCTCTCCTTTTCTGTAGGATCTGACGGCATTGCTACATACTTAAATACCTTGGAAATATATTCGTCCACACTCCCATTGTAACTATTGTCAAGCTGCTTCTTTATTGAATCAAATTCAACAACAAGTTGTGTTATATACTCCTTCATTGAATCGACATAGTACTCGCAAGTTGTTTTACCATAAACAGCCTGAACAGGAAGTTCAACACATTCCTTTGTTACAAGCATAATAACTTTGTCAAAAAGTTTCCCCTCTTTAGCGAGGCTCCACATAAGATACTTGCTTGGTCCTTCGTTAGTGTGTTTACCCTTAAATATTCTTCCTTGCGGTGTTAAATACTCCGTTTCTTTAAACGTCTCCGGAGTAAGATTTTTTGGAATCAAGCTTATTGTTTCAATAAAGTAATTCAATCATATCTCTCCTAATTTTTATTTAGTGAAACAGTTCCAATAACCACACCATTCTCGTCTACCACAGGTTCACCTATGGTAAGTAATCTCGAGGTGTCTATCCCAAAAGATTTACATGCAGCAACATATATTGCCGAAACAATGCAGTAATCACATTCATCTGTGCCGGGTATCGGATCAACTGCCTCAAAAATCTGAGGTGTTTTAACCGGAATAAGAATACCATCAAAGCTTATCGGCTCGGAATCATCCTGTTTGATCTTTGCAGAAAGCATTTTGCCGCTGTAAGGTATTTCCGCAACAAGACTGCCGCCACGATATTTTCTTATGCTTTCGTCATACAAACAGTCGGTAAAAATCCGCAAAGAATGTCCGCCGACAAAAGATTTTATTATCAACGCTCTTTTTCCTCTCTGTTCTTTATAAAATTATTGAATTCATCGGTATAAATCTCAAACAGGGTCAGCATTTTATCGGTTTCCTTGTTTTTGGTAAACACCAACATTAGAGAAAGAAAGGTGTTCCAAGTCATTCTCCGCTGTCTTTTCTCAATAGCAAGAACCGTAAATTTACTTACGCCTATCATTTCAGCCAACTCCACCTGTGTTATATTTGCCTTTTTTCTGAGTGTAGGCAGATTGTCGGTCATTCTGTCAATCAAAACTTCTCTCATTTTATCCATTATTATCACCTTAATTGAATTATACCGTTTTCTGTATAAATGTCAATCATTCTGCAACAAAAAGTCACATTTTGCTAAATTTTGTATTTACAATGCACTCCCCCCTCATTGTTGAAAATTTTATAACAAACTTCCAAATCAATCAAAAAACTGCAGGGCAGTGAAAGTTGAAAAAACTTCTTTGAACAACTTATTAAGATAAAGTGTTTAAGGTTTTTAGTGTGCCGAAAAATATACCTCCGGTGAGTTTTGTTTGACAAACAAGGACTTGTATGATATAGTAACTTTAACGTGATTTGTTGTTCTACCTTATCCCATATAGGGAATTGAAACAAAATGTGCAGCCGATAAAAAATCAAATGATAACCTACCTTATCCCATATAGGGAATTGAAACATTCTTTGTCATGTGATATCTCTCCTTTTTTTATTAAAACTACCTTATCCCATATAGGGAATTGAGAAAACGGGCACCTGCCGTTATGGCAAGTGCCCGTTTTTTTATTTCCATAAAGGTTAAAGTTTTTTGTTTTTGTGTGTCCGGTTTATCAAACATCAATCATTCCGAAGCCTTGACTGTTTTTTTCTCCCAATCCTGAGTTATATAAAAATTCCAATGCGGCAAAATACCCTTCGGCTATTATTCTGCATTTATAGCCTGTAATCCATGTTCCTTTATAATTGGTAACAACCTTTTGCGCATTTTCTGAAATTTTTAAGCTTATCTCGGGAGCTTCGCAGTTATAAAGCGATTGAAACTTGTTCTGATAATTGGTTTGAAGCCGCTGAATAAAGATTTCCTCGTCGGGTGAATGGAAAACGGTTCTTTTATTGGGTAATGTTGAGTGAATAACAATCGGCGACAAAGATTTAAATATCGCCCGATTGTTGTTAATATGCCTGTTTACGAGAGCTGCACCGCAAACCTCAAGTGAGGTGTCAAACAGCTTGATTGCGGGGTTTATTTCAAAACTTCTCTGCAGCTCATCGCAAAACTCAAAAATCGGACTTCTGAGATCAAAATGAATTTTATCGGTGAAGGTTATTTTTTTATTTTCAACAATGTGTGTTCCCGTAAGGGGACCAAACACAAACGATTTGAATTTTTGTTTATCGCCACCAAAGCCTACATTGTGCCAGAAATTAGAAGCACCTATTTCAGATAATTTTGAATACACTGCACTCTGAAGCTGGTAATTGTAATTTAGCGGAACAGTAAAAGGTTCTTCGCATTTTAAAGTTAAATGAATCTGCATATAAAAACCTCTGTGTCGTTAGGTAATTATTTTTTGTGACAATATAAAAACTAAAGCGCCGTTAACGATCTTGTTAGCGGCGTGTGTTTTTTCAATTCCCTACATGGGATAAGGTAGCGTTCGTACAATTTTAAGCAGTAAATACTTCGACTTAAGAATGTTTCAATTCCCTGTGTGGGATAAGGTAGAAAAACAACATGTAGTTTAAGAGAATCAGAATCAACGAGTTTCAATTTCCTGTTGGGATAAGGTGAAAAAACAATGAAGTGGTTACGAAGAAAGAGTTTAAAAAGTTTCAATTCCCTATACGGGATAAGGTAGATCAAATTTTAAAGGAGGCCAATAAAATGGCAGTAGCAGTTTCAATTTCCTATAAGGGATAAGGAAGAGCAGACGAAGAATCGGCAGACGACAGTGAAGAATTGTTTCAATTCCTTATATGGAATAAGGTAGATGATAAGATAACACTTTAAATCCTTGTGATGTAAAAGTTTCAATTCCTCATAAGGGATAAAGAAATATTTATAGAGGACACTCTAATGAAAACAACAGCAGAAATGTTTCAATCCCCCATATAGGATAAGGTGGGACTATGATGAAGGCACAAGTGGCACTGAATCAGGTTTCAATTCCCTATAAGGGATAAGGTAGTCAATAGACGACATAT
>JAZNFD010000253.1:0-2920 GCA_045588975.1 Acutalibacteraceae bacterium
GTTATGCCGAAAAGGACCCCACGGCGGATGTTGACGGCATTGACGCGTCGAGAAAGATTGCAATCCTTATGTCTCTTGTAACGGGCAGAAAGTTTGACTCCCAGAAGATGCACACAAAGGGCATCAGGAGCATCACTGCCGAGGATGTTACCTACGCAGCGGCGATAGGCTGCACTATAAAGCTTATCGGTTGCGGATTTACGAAAAACGGCAGGGTGAACGCCTCTGTCGAGCCGATGCTTATCCCCGAAAGCTGTCCTCTGGCAGGTGTATGGGACGTATTCAACGGCGTTATGGTCAAGGGTAATATGGTTGACGAATTGATGTTCTACGGACGCGGAGCAGGTAAGCTTCCCACCGCAAGCGCAGTTGTCGGCGATGTTATAGATATTGCAAGGGATTCTTCCTATAACTCCTATTTCAGCTGGGGCGAATGTGACGAAGACAGTGTTATCCCCTACGAAGAGGTGGAGGCGAGGTTCTTTGTCCGCATAAAGGAAGAGCAGAAAGCAAAGGTTAAAGAGATTTTCGGTGATACGGAAATCATCAAGGGTGTTTCAGATTACGGCTTTATGACAGAAAAAATGAGCGTGAAAGAGCTCGAAAAAGGCATAGACGCCCTCGGCGGAGCCGTATCTACAATGAGACTTTACCGATAGGAGGTTATATAAGGTGAGTTTAATAGTACAAAAATTCGGCGGCAGCAGTGTTGCCAACGCAGAAAAGGTGTTTAATGTTGCAAGCCGCGTCATAGAAACCTATGATCAGGGGAATGATGTGGTGGTTGTCGTTTCCGCACAGGGCGACACAACAGACGACCTTATTGAAAAAGCGGTGGAGATAAACCCCGCAGCATCCAAGAGAGAGATGGACGTTCTCCTCTCGGCAGGCGAGCAGATTTCGATGTCACTTCTTGCAATGGCTATTGAAAAGCTCGGCAGACCCGTCGTTTCCCTTACAGGATGGCAGGCAGGTATGTCTACCGACAGCAACCATTCAAAGGCACGTATCAAGAGAGTTATCGGTGAAAGAATCCATAACGAGCTTGATAAAAAGAAGATTGTCATTGTGGCAGGCTTCCAGGGTATAAATAAGTTTGACGATATCACAACGCTTGGTCGCGGTGGTTCCGATACATCGGCAGTTGCACTCGCAGCGGCACTCGGCGCAGACCTTTGCCAGATATTTACAGACGTAACGGGCGTTTACACAACAGACCCCAGAATTGTGCCCGAGGCAAGGAAACTCAACGAAATTACTTATGACGAGATGCTCGAGCTGGCATCAGCAGGCGCAAACGTGCTTCATAACAGAAGCGTGGAGCTTGCAAAGAAATTCAATGTTAATATGGAAGTGCTTTCAAGCTTTGAGAAAGTGCCCGGAACAATAGTTAAGGAGGAAAACACAGTGGAAAAAATGTTAATCAGAGGTATTGCACGTGACAACGACGTTGCAAGAATCGCACTTGTAAATATAGACGACAAGCCCGGCAAGGCATTTCAGATATTCTCAATCCTTGCAAAGAAAAAGGTAAATGTGGATATAATCCTTCAGTCCATCGGACGTGACGGCAATAAGGATATCAGCTTCACAGTAAGCGCAAGCGACCTTGAAACAGCTCTTGCAGTAATCAACGAAAACAATGCAATCATCGGTGCAGAAAAGGTTATCCACGACGAAAACGTATCCAAGGTTTCCGTTGTAGGTTCAGGTATGACATCAAACCCTGGCGTTGCTGCAACAATGTTTGAGGCTCTTTACGATGCAGGCATCAACATCCAGATGATTTCTACAAGCGAAATCAGAGTAAGCGTTCTCATCGACAGAAAGGATGCAGAAAATGCAGTTCGTGCAATCCACAGCAAGTTTAATTTGCACGATTAAGAAATAAATACAATAAACACCCCGTAGCAGATATGCAGCGGGGTGTTTTTACACCACCAAAACTCAATTTTTGAGTAAAACCCCATACTCAATTTGTGAGTATGTTATGCTTCCTTTTGAATAGTCTAGTAATAGGGAGCGATGTTATGGATTACAGACAAAGATTGAGAGATCTTCGTGAAGATAATGATTATACACAGGCATATGTGGGAAGTGTGCTGAAAAAATCCCAGCAAGGGTATAATCACATAGAATCAGGCAGAGCAGAGCTAAAAATAGATGATTTAAAGGTTTTATGTAAGCTTTACAAGGTTTCTGCTGACTATATAATCGGATTGACGGACAAAGAAAAGTAAAGATGGCGAAACCACAGTTTTCACAATTCAGCACAAAAGGGTGGTGTAATTATGCACAGATTAAAAGAATTAAGAGAAGATTCTGACATAAAGCAGGAAACTCTTGCAACTTACTTGCATATTAAACAGAATACCTATTCCCAGTATGAAAACGGACAGCGACAGCTTCCGGTAGAAATCCTGATAGAACTGGCAAAATTTTATAATGTGTCAACGGATTATATTTTGGGACTGACTAATGAAGCAAAACCATACAAAAGCGGAGAAAAATAAGCTATGACAAAACGGCCCTTGGTTTGTGCGGCAATATTCTTTGCCGCAGGAATAATCACAGCGATTTTAAAAATAAATATTTTTGTTCCGGCAGTTTTGGGTGTAGTGCTTGCGGTAATAATGATTTTTCGCAGGAAACAAGCCCTTTTTTGTTTTCTTCTTTTGTGTTGTCTGCTTGGTATATGGCGTGGAAATTCGGCACTTAATAAGCAGACCTCTGTGATAAACCGCCATTTCGGAGCACAAAAGCATTTGGCTATGACGGTCACGGATTTTTCGGATGACGGCAAGGTTATTGCTGAATTTAAAGACGGCAAAGAAAAAATCCGTATTTACCTCAATGTTAAATCGGGGCCGTCTTTTGTGCCCGGACAGATAATAGATGGTGATGTTTCCATCTATGCTCC
>JAZNFD010000254.1:0-4262 GCA_045588975.1 Acutalibacteraceae bacterium
GTTGCCTGCACCCCGTGAAGATTTTGAAACAAGAATTCTTTCGAAACACAAAGTCGAAGCATTCTTTGAAACGCTCGACGGAAAAGACAAACGGATTTTGCAGATGCGTATGGACGGATGTACTCTCGATCAGATTGCAAAATTTGCGGGATACAAAACGCCGAGTGCCGTTTACAAACGTATTCAGAAAATTGCAACGGCATACGAAGATTTTGTTTCAAAGAAGTACGGAGAATTTCTCGACATCCACTCAAAGAAAAAGAAGAAAAACAAACAAGCAGACAAAGACAGTCACGATTAAGTTCGTGGCTGTTTTTTGATGCCCGAAAGGAGGATTTCAGAAATGAGACGATAGAAATGTTTCAAACGACCAACGCATCATTTTGAGAAAATGCATCGGAAAACACGGTGCTTTTTACGGTTCTTGAACCGAGAAAAAATCACAAAAATCAGCCGGTATCCGGCAGAAAGGAGGAAAAATGAAAACAGGATTAACCAAGCGTCAGAAAGATACTGTTATCTGCTTTAACGAAGAAAGTGACATCATTGATGTGCGGACACACAATACGGATTTGAGAAACAGACTTTCAGAATTCAGCGAGCAGTATCCTGACTGTTGCAAGCTGACAGACGATGACGAACACGGCGGAATGCTTTTTGAAATTCTCAAAGGCAGATTGAGTTTTAGGCTTACCGCACCGTATTCGGAAGAACGCAGAAACAGTTTGAGCGAATATGCGAAAAAGCATGGCATAAATCACAACAAATAAATAATCCCCATTGGCGCAGTGATTTACACCAACAGGGATTAAAAATTTATGTGTGAGGTAAGTTGTTTTATTCTGCTACGGACGGCTTTGTATGCGTAACAGTAAGTTCTTCTCCTGCAATCTCATTAACAACAGTTTCTTCTCCGTCGGTTTTATAACTTGTATAACCGGGAATGGAGTACGGGATAATGTATTCTTTTACAGAAGATAAATCAGCATCGGGATTTAATATAACATAGTAATGTGTTGTGGTTACTGCTTCGCCTTTGTCAATAAACTTCAACGCAACTGCAACATCATTTGAGACTCCGTTTATTAAATAAACTTCGGCTTGGAGATTTTCGGTTGAAACTGTTTCGGTAAGTTTTTCTCCGACCCAAGTTTCCCAACCTGCCGTTACGGTAACATCTGATATTTTTTCACCAAGCTTATCCTTGTTGATTACTTTTCCTCCGATATATGTTGAAAAATCGCCTTCATCAACTTTATAGAAATAACGGCTTTCATATCATCGCTGAAAGTTGCTTCCGTAATTATGGTTGTTGTTACTGATTTCATAAAAAATACCTCCAATTTTAAAATATGATTAACTGCCAAGTAAAGAGTTTAATTTAGATAGATAGGAAGAACCAAAGTTTGGGGTCGAGTTTGAATTTGCGGTTCAAAATGTGCGAAAAAATGAGCAATTTAAAAACCTCCTTGATTTCCATATAAATGGGTCAGATTTGGATGATATGAAGAAGAACTCCGTGCGGAACTCAGGAACTCACAAACTCGGCAGACTTGAAACTTACATCGGAAAAGTCATCTCCGGTCAGAATATACACGGAATTGTTCCAACGTTCCTCAGCTTCGTGAATCGCTTCACTCAAACTGTTCGCTTCGATGCTCACCTCGCTTTCAAGAGTTTCAATGATTTTCACTTTAAATATTGACATAGTGACCTCCTTGTTTTGGATATAAAAATCCCCCTTAATAGCCGTAGCTACTAAGAGGGTAAGATATAGTATATGATTTAGATTACACCATAGAAAATTGATTGGATGACGGTTCTGTTCATTCCAAACAGATTCTTAAAGAAAGAAATCAACTTCTGGAAGAATCCCGCTTTAACTGTTACAGTTTCAGATTCTTTGATTTCGTTACCGCTTGCATTCTTTATAACATTACCGTTAGCATCAAGAAGCTTTACTTCAACAGTTTTTGTGCCACTTTCGAAGCTTACATTAAAAGTTTCACCTTCGCCCTTCTTTACTCCGTCAACATACCAAACGATAGTTGCTTCTGTAGGCTTATTATTTACACTTGCAGTAAGCTTAAGGGTTTCACCGTAGTTGATTGTCTTTGAACCGGTGTTATTCTTGATTGAAATTGTTGAATTAACAACTCTAATATATCCACAATAACAAACATTATCTGCATTAAAAGTGTGATTCTGAATATCATTTTTTGAACCGCAGACACATTCTTTCCAATGCTTTGTTGAGTCATAAATTACTATATGATTATGAGCTTTCACAGGAACGATTTCTTGCTTAACTGTTGCTTCATCGCAACGGCTACAATGCTGACCTTCGGTGAGACCGGTAGTTGTACAAGTAGCTTCGACAGCATTGTCAATTATAATATCGTGACCAAGTGCTGAAGCTTCATCATCTACATAATTATCGCCACAAAGTTTGCAAGTATATGTTTTATAACCAACTTCTGTACAAGTAGGAGCAGTTGCAACTTCATCATATTGATGAAAAAGGGCATCAACAGTGATTGTTTCACGGCTTATTTCTTCACTGCAAACTGAGCAATAAACTACACTATCATAGCTTCCTGTCTGATCACACTTTGCGTCCGTTCTATTTTCTATAACAGCATCAGATTCAGTATGACCGAGAGCAGGTATTTCTTCCTGTTCAACGGTTGCTTCATCGCAACGTGAACAATGCTGACCTTCTGTGAGACCTGTTTCTGTGCAGGTTGCAGATACTGCATTGTCAATTACCATATCGTGCCCAAGTGCAGCAACTTCGTTGTCAACATATGTATCACTACAAAGTGAACAGGTATAAGTTGTATATCCTACCTCTGTGCAGGTGGATGCTGTTGCAACTTCACCGTACTGATGTTCGAGTGCATCGACCATAATAGTTTCACGACTGACTTCTTCATCACAAACCGAACAATAAACTACACTGTCATAACTTCCAGCTTGACCACATTTTGCCTCTGAACTGTTTTCGATCACTGCATCTGATTCCGCATGCCCAAGAGCAGGAATTACCTCTTGTTCAATTGTTGCACCATCACATCGAGAGCAATGCTGACCCTCGATTAAGCCCGTTTCGGTGCAGGTCGGAACTGTTGCATTGTCAACCAGAATATCATGACCGAGAGCAGGAATTGCAGAATCAAACCTCTCATTACAATCAGCACATTCCAGATGTCTGTTTCCGTCATTTACGCAATCGGCACCATAATCAACTATCCATCCAACTGTGTTGTGAGTTGTCTTGTCAAATCTTTCTTTGCAGTATATACATTCGCGATAAACGCAGGTTGACATTGTTTCGTTAGACGAATCAAATTCAGCAAGCCACTCACTCAAAGTATGTTCGGTTGAAACAAAAGTACGATTGTATGTTTTTGCATAATTATAAGCTGATGAACCACACGGAGCTTTAATTTTTGCTTTTGAACAGATAGTTTTTGCGGAATTGTATATTTTGCATTCAACTTCAAAAAAAGTAACACATTCCAAAGCAATACATTCATCAAAAGCATTATATTGAATATTTTGAACGCCTTCTTCAATTATTACTTCCTTCAATGCATTTCTGCTGTATTCCCACGGAAACATATAATATTCCATTTTACCGGTACCTTTGGTAATTGTTACCTTTGATATTTTTTTACATCCTTCAAATGAACTATGGTAAACAACAACCGAAACCGGTATTGTTATATCTTTCAAATTGGTGCAGTTTTTGAATGATCCTTCAGCAAGATGTGTTACTCCCTCAGGAATTATTATACTTTCGAGACTTGTACAATTAACGAAAGAATTACTAATTGTTGTAAGAGATTCAGGTAAAATCACGGTTTTTAATGATTGACAATTTGCAAAACCCGCTGATGCCAGACGTTCTATTTCACGATTTAAATAAACACTTTTGATACCAGTTCCCATAAAAGATTGGCTTCCGAGTGATATTACTGAATTTGGAATAACAACATCACCCGTCAATGCACCGCATCCTGCAAATGCCGATTCACCGATTTTTATAAGATTATTAAGATGATTAATCGATATTTTTGCAACTCTGCATCCGTTAAATGCATTACCTCCTATTTCTGTAATACTTTCAGGTAGCGAAACACATTCCAAAGCAATACATTCATCAAAAGCATTATATTGAATATTTTGAACGCCTTCTTCAATTATTACTTCCTTCAATGCATTTCTGCTGTATTCCCACGGAAACATATAATATTCCA
>JAZNFD010000255.1:0-8857 GCA_045588975.1 Acutalibacteraceae bacterium
ATCATGCTCTCTGTGTGGGTATATATGCAACGTTAAAGACTGTTTCTGTGCCTGATACGCATTTTCTTATGCTACCTCTTAATCACATTCTGGCATTCGGTGCGGGAGTTGTATTGCCGATGTTTATCGGCGCTGAGATTTTTATAAACAGCGGTATAAAAAATCTGCTTAAGGAAATCAATATAGCTAAACCTAGTTGTCTGCTGTGCGTACCGATTATACTGGAAACATTTTATAACATCATTCAGGGAAAGATAAAGTCAACAGGTAAAGAAAAGACCTTTGCATCACTAATAAAAGCTTCTGAAATATTGCTGAAATTCGGTATAGATATCAGAAGAAAGCTGTTTAAGGTTGTTATAGATAATCTTGGTGGAAATTTGCAGGTTGTTATGGTCGGTGGAGCAAAAATCTCTGAAAAAATCATTAGCAACTTCAGAACTTTCGGTATTGATGTTCTGCCGGGCTATGGTCTTACAGAGGTAACAGGTGTTGCTATGATGAATACAAAGTGTTTAATGCCGGAAAGTGCGGGTCTGATTACTCCATACACTGAGGTAAGAACTGTTGACGGTGAAATACAGATAAAGAGTAAGGCTCTTTTTTTGGGATACTATAAAAATCCAGAGGCTACTGAGGCGGCTTTTGATGGTGAATGGTTTAAAACAGGAGATATCGGCGAAATTAGGGATAACTACCTGTTCATTACCGGACGAATTAAAAATCTTATCATTTTGCCTAATGGAGAAAATGTTTCTCCCGAAGAACTTGAAGCAAAAATATCAGGTGAGGTTCCTGGTATAAATGAAATAGTAGTTTATGAGAAAAACGGATCAATCGTTGCTGAGATTTTTCCGAAAATCTGTGACGAGAAAGCAAAGAGAGAAATTGAAAACAGTATCTTTGAATTCAATAAAAATTTGCCTGTATATAAGCAGATAAAGGAAGTCATTTTCAGGGATTTGGAATTTCCGAAAACATCTTCAAAAAAAATAAAAAGAACGCAAGGAAAATAATTATGATAGAGAAAATCAATGAAATTTTACGCCGTACTGTTAAAGTTGATAGTCAAAAAAAGGTTGATGAAAAAACAATTATCTTACGAGATTTAGAAATGAACTCTATGGAGATTGTGTCGCTGATTTGTGCAGTGGAAGACGAATTTGACATAGAAATTCCTGACAAGGCATTAAAGCGTATAATTACCATAGGGGATTTGATATCATTTATCAAATCACAGGAATAATTTATATAAAGAGAGAAGATATGGGGATGAGACTCACTTTACCGCAAAAACAAATATACTATACGGAAATGTTCAATAAAGATGCCATAAACATTAATTGTGGATCTGTTTTATTGGACAAGCTTTATGATGTCAAAATGATAGAAAAAGCGGTCAATGATATCTTTCGCATAAACGAAGCTTTGAGAACAAGAGTTTATGTAGAAAACGGAGAACCATATCAATATGTTTCTGACTATATGGAAAAAGCTATTGAGGTATTGCCGTTCAAAAGCAAGGATGAAGTGCATCAATACGGTAAAAAGCAAGCACAAATCCCTATGGATTTATCGGGGGAGTTATGCGAAATCAAAGTGATTTCTTCCGAAGAGTTTTGCGGGGTGTTTTATAAGGTGCACCATATTATTTCTGATGCTTTTACTTTTTCTCTTATAAGTTCCCAAATACACAAACTTCTCGAAGGTATACCTGTTGAAGCAGGAGCTTATTCTGAGTACATTGCGGCTGAAGAAAAATACCTTTTAGGCAGCCGTATCCAAAAAGACAGAGAATTCTTTCTGGAACAGTATAACAATATGGGTGATTTGATTTATTTTTCAGATTCGCTTCCTGTCAGGGGTGAAAGTGAAAGGTTAGTGTGCCATACAGATAAAGAATTCACTCTTAAAATCAAAGAGTTTGCCCTAAGCCAGGATGTATCTGTTTATGCAGTTTTTCTGACGCTGATAAGTGCCTATATATCAAAACGCAAAAATTACAGCGGAAACTTTTACATTGGAACCCCTGTGTTAAACCGTTCTTCTGTTAATCAGATGAATACTGCGGGAATGTTTATCAACAATGTCCCATTTCCGGCTAAGGTTGAAGAAGATAAATCTTTTGAATTCAATCTCAAAAAAACAAAAGATGTGTTTTTCAACGTTCTGAAGCATCAGAAATTTAATTATATTTGTGCCCTTAATGAATTAAATATCGACCAGAGTTATGATGTTTCTTTCAGTTTTCAGAACAGTACCATTTACGGAGATAGTTTTAAGAGCACATGGTATCATAACAAAGTGCAATCGGAAAGCTTGCAAATTCATATTGATGACCGTGATAACGAAGGCATTTTTAACATTTCATACGACTATCAGATTGACAAGTTCACTGAAAAAGATATAAAAAAAATGCATGGGCATCTTTGTAATCTGCTTTTAGATGCTATTGAAAACCCAACCAAGGAAACATCTGCTCTTGAATGGCTTTCGGCTGAAGAAAAGCAGAAAATTCTACATGATTTTAACGATAACGCAGCAGAATATCCGAAGGATAAATGCGTTCATGAAGTTTTTGAAGAATTGGCTGAAAAAAATCCGGGCAAAATTGCAGTTGTAGCTTGTGATAGTTCGTTGACATACAAAGAACTTAATGAATCAGCTAACAGAATTGCACATTCACTTATTGAAAAAGGTATTGGAAGAGGTGATATTGTTGCTTTTATGGTGCCCAGAAGAAGCTATATGATCTCAACAATAATCGGCATCCTTAAATCCGGCGCAGCATATCTTCCGATTGATCCTGATTATCCTCAGGAAAGAATTGACTATATGCTTTCAGACAGTGATGCGAAATTCTGTATAACTGAAAAAAACATAACAGCACTTCTTGACAATTCAAAAAATTACAATCCTGATTTGTCTGTTAAAAACACAGATACCTGCTATTGCATTTATACATCAGGTTCAACAGGTAAGCCTAAGGGCACCCTTATTAATCACGGAAATCTGATAAATTTTTATATCGAAGTCGATGTTAATGAATTTCAGCATTTTGTTGCTGAATATTGTCAAAACATACTTTGCTGTGGTACTGTTTCTTTTGATATTGCAACAACAGAAATAATGCTTGCTTTGTTTTTAGATAAAACTCTTGTATTGGCAGATGAAGAAGCTTTGTCCGGCAGTAAACATCTTGCCGATCTTATCAAACGCAATAAAATAGATTGTGTCCTTTCTACTCCCACAAAATTATACACTTATTTGCTTAATGATAATACTTTTTCTGCCTTTGCACATGTTAAATGTGTGCTTGTTGCAGGAGAGCAGTTGAAGACAGATGTCATTGAGAAAATAAATAAGTGTGGCGATATAACCTTATTCAATGGTTACGGACCTACGGAAACTGCAATGGGTGTTAGTATAGGTAAGATAATTAATAATGATATCACCATAGGTAAGCCCATAGCAAACACACAGATTTATATTGTAGATAAATATATGGATCCTGTACCCATCGGAGAGACAGGCGAGCTTTGCATTGGCGGAGACGGTGTAGGTGCAGGCTACCTTAACAGACCTGATCTTACCGAAGGAAAGTTTATAGTCAATCCCTTTGGAGAAGGAAAGCTCTATAAAACAGGAGACCTTGGATATTGGCGAGAAGACGGAAATATAGTCTTTGTAGCAAGAAACGATTTCCAGGTAAAGGTGCGAGGTCTTCGTATTGAACTCGGTGAAATAGAAAATGCTATTACAAATATTGACGGAATAAATATGTCTGTTGTGGTTGTCAGAAAGGACAATGAAGACAGGCAGATTATCTGCGCCTTTTATACGGGTGCCGAAAAATCAGCAAAGGAAATCAGGAGCATTGTCGGTGAAAAGTTGCCGAAATACATGATCCCCCATGTGTTTGTACGACTTTTAGAAATGCCGCTTACAATCAGCGGTAAAATAAACCGAAATGATTTGCCCGAAGTCGATCTTGAAAATATTGTAACTGAAACAGAATATGTTGCTCCCGCCACAGAAAAAGAAATTGCACTTGCGGAGTGTATAAAAAAAGTACTTGGCACAGAAACGGTAAGCACTCTTGATAATTTCTTTGATATTGGCGGAGACTCAATTAAAGCCATTTATATTGTTTCAGAGCTTGGAGATATGGGTTATGAGCTTCGCGTTGCAGACATTATGCAAAAAGATACTCTTTCAGATGTTGCAAAAGCAATGAAGGCAACTGCAGATAAATATATATACGAGCAGGGCGAGGTGAGCGGACTTGTTCCGTTCAGCCCGATTATGAAAGTCTATCTTGATGCAAACAAGATGATTTCAAAAGGCTTTGTGCATACCTGTATTGTTTCAACAGACAGCTATGAAAATGCAGTCAGAAAAGCCCTCGATATCATTGTTTCTCATCACGATATTCTGAGAAGCACATTTGAAACTGACGGGCTCATAATTCATCCGTCAAATGTGCAGACATACTCATTCAATTCAATTTCAATTGCAGATACGGATGAAGCAGAAGCATATCTGAAAAATACAGGTATTGATTCAGATTATCTCATGAATGTCGTATTCTGTAAAACAGCAGGTGAAAATCTTGTAGGTATAACAATTCACCATTTCCTTGTTGACCTGATTTCATGGGAAATTCTGCTGAATGATTTCAAGCTATCTCTTGAACAGATAAAAAATGACAGTGAAGTATCACTTCCCGCTAAAACTGCATCTTTTATGATGTGGAATGAAGAGTTGCGCAAATATGTAGAAAATATTTCAGAAGCAACAAAAGAATACTGGAATAACATCAATATTGAACTTGATGAGGCAAAAATGTTTACGGCAGATACTGTAAACAAATCAGAGGAATTCACTTTTGTATTTGATAAAGTAACCACAAAAAAAATTCTTGCAGAAGCAAATAACAAATACGGAACAAAGACAAATGAAATACTTCTGACAGCGCTGGGACTCGCTGCCGGCTCAATTGTCGATGGTGATGTCGGTATAATTGTTGAAAGTCATGGCAGAACAGAGCTTCAGAATCCGATTTCGCTCGGCAGAACGGTCGGATGGTTCACATCCTGCTATCCCGTTGTAATAAAAAACAATAAGAATATATCTGACGAGCTGATAAATACAAAGGAAGTTCTCAGAAGAATGCCTTCAGACGGAATTGATTATCTGCTTCTCGGACAGAGTATGCATAAAAACACATCAATTGTATATAACTTCTATAAAACCGGATTTGCAGATAACGGACTTCGTTCATTTATCGGTTCAGAATCACTTTTTCCTGATAAAATCAATGTAAACTGTTATGTTGATAATGAAATCCTGAAAATATATATATCGGTTTCCGAATGCAATCACAGAGAAAATATCTGTGAAGAGCTCGGAACAGAATTTGTAAAACAGCTTGAAAAAATGCTTGAAATCTGTACCGGATCTGCTGAAACAATAAAAACCCGTTCGGATTTTACTGATGATACGCTTATTCAGGCAGAACTTGACGATCTCAGAAAAATTGAAGATACGAACATTGAAGATATTCTCAGCCTTACTCCTGCACAGGAGGGTATATATGCCCAGTATTTTCGCAATGCCGATACAAAGACATATCACCTTCAGAACCTTTGCAGAATCGGTAAAAATACTGACATTGAACTGATTGAAAAGAGCGTAGAGTTGCTTGCTCAGCGTCACGAGGTGCTTAAAACCGCATTTGCGGTTCTTCAGTCTACAGGCGCAATCAAGCAGGTTATTCTTGCAAACAGAAAACCGGATTTCAAAGTCATTGCGTCTGATGAAAAATTCTCACAGTCTGTTCTTGATTCAATAATCAGAAATGAATTGGATAAAACTCTTGATTTACAGAAAGACTCACTTTTCAGAGTTACCGTTATCGATTTTGAAGACATCCGTTTTGTGTATATTCATACTCATCACATTATCCTTGACGGCTGGTGCTTCCCGATTATTATCAATGATTTACAGAGATATTACGGTGAATTGTCTGCAGGTGTCAGCACTGAAGAGCTGTTAAGCAAAATCAGCAAGGAAAAAGAATCACAGACTTCATATGCTCAGTATGTCAAATGGATAAGAGCTCAGGATAAGGAAGAAAAAACTGACTACTGGCAGAAGCTTCTTGTAGATTGCTCAGTTGCGCACATTTTCGGCAAAGAGAAGAAAGAGAATTTAAAAAATGAGAATATTGTCACATTCAGAACATCGCTGAGTGCAGATTTGTCGCGGAAAATTGAACAGTTTGCAAAGAGATCAAAAGTTACGGCAAACACAGTTTTTGAGTGTGCATTCAGTATTGCGTTGCAGAAATATTCAGGCTGTGATGATGTTGTGTTTGACAAGATAATTTCGGGTAGAAATATTCCGCTCAATAATATTTCAGAAACACTCGGCTTGTTTATCAATACTGTTCCTGTCAGAATTGAAAGTGACGGCAACACAACTATTTCAGATCTTCTGAATGCAACACAGAACCAGACTATCGAAGCAAACAAAAACGGAATACTGTCGCTTGCCGATGTTTACAGAAGTTGCGGTATTGAGAGTCAGTCCGTAGATGCTTTGTTTGTGTTTGAAAACTACTTCGCGGGCGATGTTCAGGAAATTGAAAACGGTCCTCTCGGTGTAAAGCTCGTATCGTTTGAGGAACAGACAGAATTCAATCTTACTGTTACAATAATGAAGGAACAGAACGGTTACACGATAAGGACATCCTATGCCGAAGAAATGTATGCGGAAAGTGAGATCTCCGGATTTATCAGGGGATATATTTCTGTTCTTGAAACAAGTCTTGATGGAACAAAAAAAATCAATGATATTTCACTATCTGATGCAGAAAAGCTCGCATCATTCAACAAAACAGAGCATCTCCGTAATATTGCTTCAAACACAACCCTTTACAGTCTTTTTGAAAAGACAGCGAGAGAAAACACGGAAAAAATATGCATAAAGACCGCTGAGAGAGAAATGACTTTCGGTGAGCTTTGCTGTATCTCTGAAAATCTTGACGCAGAGATAAGAAAAATTACAGACGGTAAAAAGAGTGTAATTGCGGTAATTGCTGAGCGTTCAGTCGAAATGTACTCGGCTGTTTATGGCATTATCAGAGGCGGAAATGCATATCTGCCTATTGACCCCACATATCCTCCTGACAGAATAGAATACATTCTCGGCAACAGTAATGCAACAGCAGTTGTTTGCCAAGGTAAGTTTACACATCTTGCAGGGAAAACGCCCTGCATTGATATAACTGAATTTCTGAATACTACACAAAAATCAGAAAATACACTTCCCTCTTGTGCAGATGAAAATGACACGGCTTATGTAATTTATACATCAGGCTCAACGGGAAATCCCAAAGGTGCAAGGGTAAGCCACAAATCAGCCATTAACCGCATACTCTGGATGCACGAAAAATATCCGCTCGGAAAAGATGATGTTATTCTGCAGAAAACACCCTACACCTTTGATGTTTCTGTATGGGAGCTCTTCTGGTGGGGTATGGTCGGCGGATGTCTTGCTGCATCAAGGCCTGATGAACACTTCCTGCCTGAAAAAATTCTCCTTGAGGCACAGAAAAACAAGGTAACCCATATTCACTTCGTTCCCTCTGTTTTTGAGCTTTTCCTCAATTATCTTGAAAATCATACCAGCGAGATTGAAAAGTTTAATTCGGTAAAATATGTCTTCCTTTCAGGTGAAGCACTTTCCGCTTCGCTTGTTAATCGGTTCTATAAGCTTTATGATTATGAAAAAGTAACCCTTCATAACCTTTACGGGCCGACGGAATGTGCAGTTGACGTAACATACTATGACTGCAAGCCTGATGACTCAGATCCGGTACCTATCGGTAAGCCGATTTATAACACTCAGATGCATATTGTTGATAAATATATGAACCTTGTTCCCATAGGAGTACAGGGTGAGCTTTGTATTTCCGGTGTGAATGTAGGGCAGGGATATCTCAATAACCCAGAACTTACTGAAGAAAAATTTATTGATAACCCCTTTGGTGAGGGTAAGCTTTACAAAACGGGCGACGTTGCATACTGGCGTGAAGACGGAAATATAATTTTCTGCGGCAGAAATGACTTTCAGGTGAAAATTCACGGACAGAGAATTGAGCTCGGTGAAATTGAAGCTGTTATAAACGGAATAAGCGGAGTTTCTTCATCTGCCGTAATTGTGAAAAATATAAACGGAACAGATGTTCTCATGGCATTTTATGCTGGTGACGCTGCCGATGCATCATTCCTTAAAGAGTGTTGCTCGGATAAACTTCCGTTTTATATGGTGCCCGGTGTGTTTGTGCATCTTGATAAGCTGCCCCTGAATTCCAGCGGAAAGCTTGACAGAAAGGCGCTGGCACAGATTGATGTTGAGCCTCCTTCCGATGAGGGCTTTATGGAACCCGAAAATGAGACGGAAAAGCTTATCTGTGAAATCTTCAGCCGTATTCTTGAGGTTGAGAATATAGGCAAAAACAGTGATTTCTTCCGAATGGGCGGAACAAGTCTTTCAATGATTTCAATTCTGAGTGAGGACATTTTTGAAAATATTACGGCGGCTGACTTTATCCGTAATTCCACACCTGCCAAGCTTGCACGGAAAATTGTAAAACCCGCAGAAAAAACGTTGTCATATCTCGAACCTCTATATATATCGGATAAAACTGAAAAGACTTTGCTACTCTTACCTTTTGCTGGCGGCGGAGCAGAGGCCTTCAGTTCATTAGTAAACAGTATGAAAAAGAAAAATGCCTTGATGTCAGTTTATTACGTGAGATATCTTCATTCTTTTGAAGAATGTAAAAAAG
>JAZNFD010000256.1:0-5184 GCA_045588975.1 Acutalibacteraceae bacterium
TTTTTAATAATCGCTGCGCTTTGCTTCGGTTGGCTCGGAGATTTCTGGCTTGACTATAAAAAAAGCAGATATTTTTTGATCGGTGTTCTTTTTTTCTCAATCGGTCATCTGATTTATCTTTACACATTTATGTTCAACCTCAAGCCATCACTTGAGCCGTACACCAAACAAATCATTCTCGGATTCTTCGCATTATGTGTTGCGGCGGTTATTGAAGTATTTGTCGATAAAATCCGATTCCCGAAAGGCAGAAAAATCATGATTGCATATTCTTTTCTGCTGATGTTTTCATTTATTTTCGCCGTTTCACGAGGTGTCGTATCAATCATCAACGGAAATGCATTTTTCGGCTTTTGCCTTGTTGCTGCAGGAGGTCTCTTCCTTCTGTCGGACACATTTCTTGCCGTTTCGCTTTACGGTAAGCCAAAACTTAAATGCAACGACACATTGGTTGCATATACATATTTCCCTGCTCAGGCATTATTCGGATTAAGCATTTTATTTTTAAAATAAAGGATGATAAAAATGAAAAAAATTATCAGCACCATTCTTATTATTTCCTTCGTTTTTTCTCTCAGCGTAACAGGCTCGGCAGCTTCAAAAAAATGCAACTGCGGTCTTACACCCGTTATTCACGTTCCCGGATTCGGTGAACCTGTTTATAAAGATCCCGGATTCGAAGAAAATTACACCGTTTTCCCTCCCGAGGGTGATGCAATAAAGAAAGCTGTTCCCGATCTCATCACCGCGGTTATTTTCGGTCTTTTGACGGGCAATTTTGATGCTTTCGGTAAATTTGCGGCAAAAGGAGCTGACATTATGCTCGGTGAAGCCGCCTGCGATAAAAACGGAGATCCGCTTTACAACACCGGCGTAGAACCCGATGAACTTCTTATCGATACCCACAAAAATACGGTTTACGTCAGCGAAGATTCCGATGATAACGGATACTTTTTATATAGCTACGACTGGCGTCTTGACCCCATTGATAATGCAAAAGGTCTTAAGAACTTTATAGAAGAAGTCAAAAAATTAACAGGTCATAACAAAGTTATTCTTTCGGCTCACAGTCAGGGTAACACCGTTGTCACATCATATCTCCATCTTTTCGGTAACAGAGGAATTGAAAAAATTCTTTTTCTCTCCCCTGCTTATCAAGGCTTATCGCTTGTCGGATCGCTTTTCACTCAGGATGTTTACGTTCAAGGAAAAGGCGATTCTCTCGCAGATTATCTCAACGGAATTATGGGATATGATGACATAAAAAGTCAGCTTATCACCGCTGTCATCAAAGAAATAAATGAAATCGGTACAGTTGACGGCATTCTCTTTTATCTTCAGAAAGTTCTTGACGATCAGCTTGACAGAGTTTTTGCTGAATCTCTCACGGATATAATCGGAACTCTCCCCGGAATCTGGGCATTCGTTCCCGATGAATATTACGAAGAAGCTAAAGAAACCGTTTTTAAAGGAAACCCCGAATATAAAAAACTTATCGAGAGAATTGATTACTACCATTACAATGTTCAGGCAAAAACTGCTTCCATTATTAAATCAGCAAAATCAAAAGGAACATCTGTCATAATTACGGCGGGTTACAACATTTCATCCATTCCCGTCAGCGGTTGCGAAGAAGTGCATTCGGATTTTCTGATTGACACAAAATATATGAGCCTCGGTGCAACCTGCTTGCCTTTCAGCAAAGCGTTTGACGATAACTATAAACAGCAGAAAAAAGCCTGCGGTCATAATCATCTTTCCGCAGACGGATTAATTGATGCTTCGACCTGTGCTTTTCCCGAACACACATGGTTTATTAAAAATAACGGTCACAGCGAATTCGAATCGGGATATTGCGAATTCCTTCAGTGGGCAGTAAGATACAATGGTCAGCCGAATGTCAGAACAAACCCGTCATATCCTCAGTTTATGAATAACAAAGACGACAAGCTTTCTCCCGTTATCGGCGCAGATGAAAAAGAAACACGTTCAAACGAAAATATTATATTCTCATCAATAATTGCATTGATTAAGGAATCCATATAAAAAAGCAGGGGCAACCCTGCTTTTTATTTGTCATACATTGTCCCGAATTTGCATAGATTTTACGGAAGCAAAATTAAATGTGCGGAGGATAAAAAATGACAAACAGTAATATTTATCAGGATATTGCCGCAAGAACCGGCGGCGATATCTACATCGGTGTTGTTGGTCCCGTAAGAACCGGAAAATCAATATTTATCAAAAAATTCATGGAAAATATGGTTCTCCCTAATATGGAAGACAGCAGCAGACGCGACAGAGCGGTTGATGAACTTCCGCAATCATCGGGAGGAAGAACAATTATGACTACCGAGCCTAAATTCATACCCGAGGATGCTGTTGAAATCTCTCTGCCGTCAAAATCAAAAATGAAAGTAAGAATGATAGACTGCGTCGGCTATATCGTGCCGTCAGCATTGGGTTACATTGAAGGCGAAGCACCAAGAATGGTGAAAACACCCTGGTTCGAAGAAGAGATTCCGTTTAATATGGCAGCGGAAATTGGAACAAGAAAGGTCATTTCGGAGCATTCAACAATCGGTCTCGTTGTTACAACGGACGGATCAATCAGCGAAATTCCTCGCAAAGAATATGCTGAGGCTGAAGAAAGAGTGATCAGCGAACTCAAAGAAATCAACAAGCCATTTGTTGTTCTTCTCAACTGCAAATTCCCAGATTCACCTGCTGCGGAAGTTCTTGCGAAAAAAATGACAGCAAAATACGAGGCACCGGTTGTTCCGGTCAACTGTCTTGAATTAACGCAAAACGAAATAGGAGAAATTCTTTCACAGATACTTTTCGAATTTCCGATTAAAGAAGTAAAAATCGACTTGCCCGGCTGGATAACTTCGCTGAGCAAAAGCCATTGGTTAAGATCGGGAATATTTGAAAGAATCGGTACGGAAGCTAAAAATTTGAGAAGAGTCAGAGATATAAATTCATTTTCTTCTGCAGTTATGCAGAATGAAAACATAAATTTAACTGTAATCGATTATATGAATCTCGCAACCGGCAGCTCTAAAATCACCGTATCTCTCAAGCCTGATCTTTTCTTTAGAATAATTGAAGAAGAAACGGGTATCTCCGTCGAAAACGAACTTGATCTGATGAAAAAAATGAAAGAATTTTCAGCTGAGCAAAGTGAATACAGAAAATTCCTGAACGCTCTCGAAGAAGTTGATGCAACGGGATACGGAATTGTTTTGCCAGATGTTGACGACCTCACACTTGAAGAGCCTGAAATAATGAAACAAGGCGGAAGATACGGAGTAAGGCTCAGAGCGAGTGCACCTTCACTTCACATAATGAGAGCAGATATTCAGACGGAAGTGGCTCCGATTGTCGGTTCGGAATCACAATCCGAAGAACTGATTAAATATCTTCTTAAAGAATTCGAGGAAAATCCTGCAATGATATGGGAATCCAACATTTTCGGCACTTCACTCCACGAGCTTGTAAATGAAGGTCTTCATAACAAACTTTACCGTATGCCGGGTGACGCAAGACTCAAGCTACGGGAAACTCTAGAAAGAGTCATCAACGAAGGTTGCAGCGGATTAATTTGTATCATACTATAAAATTAAAGCAGTGCTTTTCCGCCTTGGAAATGCACTGCTTGATTTTATATTTTTTTAACGAAAACCGTGAGCATGTCGCCCACATAGGTTACTTCAACGAAATATCCGTCCTTAGTATCAGCGCTGAAATAGGTCTGAGCTTCAACTTGATTTTCTTCAAAGCCTGCTTTTTTCAATTTATTTACATATTTATCGAAATCCTTCTGTTTACAGGTAACAGACATGGTATAACTTATTCCGTCACGGTATTTTTCAACAGGTTCGTTTTTAAAATTATATTCGGGTAATTTTTCTTTAAAATGATTGTGAATCAAAGTTGACTTTTGAGTAAAAGAATAAGATGGTGTTGCCTGACTTTTATCATTATCAATATTGCAGGAACAAAATGAAAAAAGCATTATTATAACTGACATAACTGCAAGAAAAATTTTAAACATAAAAAGCCTCCGCTCTGATTTTCGCTTAATTATAACATATCTTCAAACTGATGGCAAGTAAAGTTTTAATGAATTAAATAATTAAATCGAAAATTATTGACAATTTGTTAATAACAATGTAAAATCAAAGTATCTTTTACAGAAAAGGGGTAAAATTATGGCAAACGAACTCAAGAAAAAATACGGCCTGCTGACTGCAATCTGTATGGTTGTCGGTATCGTTGTCGGCAGCGGTGTATTTTTCAAGGCAGAAGCAATTCTCAACAAAACAGGCGGTAACCTCAAAATCGGTATCCTTGCATGGGTAATCGGCGGTATCATTATGATTATCGCTGCATACACCTTCTCTATCCTTGCGACGAAATACGAAAAAGTCAACGGTGTTGTTGACTATGCCGAAGCAACAATCGGCGAAAAATACGGTTATGTTATCGGCTGGTTCCTCAGCACAATTTATTATCCTACTCTCACAATGGCTCTTGCATGGCTCTCCGCAAGATATACTCTTGTTGTTTTCCAGGGTGACAGCGCTGACCCGACAAGCGGTATGTGCTTTGTTCTCACCTGCTTCTATCTCATCGGAAGCTACGCACTCAACGCTCTTTCCCCCATTCTTTCAGGTAAATTCCAGGTTTCCACAACATTCATCAAGCTCGTTCCCCTTCTTCTTATGGGCGTTGTCGGTACAATTTACGGTATCACAAACGACAACGGTGTCCTTGTTGAAAACTTCACAACAGTTGTTAAAGACGTTCCTGCAACAGAAGCAATCTTTGCTGCTGTTTGCGCAACAGTTTTCGCATATGAAGGCTGGATTATTGCAACATCAATCAACGCAGAACTTAAAGATGGTAAAAAGAATCTTCCCAAGGCTCTTGTTATCGGTTCACTTATAATCGTTGCTATCTACGTTCTTTACTACGTAGGTCTTGCAGGCAGCATCGAAAACGCAGTTATGATGGAAAGCGGTCAGGCAGCTGCAAGAAACGCTTTCGGCGCAGTATTCGGCAAAGCTATGGGTACTGGCATTTTCGTTTTCGTTATTGTTTCCTGCCTTGGCACTCTTAACGGTCTTATGCTCGGCTGCACAAGAGGTCTTTACTCAATTGCAAGCAGAGGAAGAGGAC
>JAZNFD010000257.1:0-15956 GCA_045588975.1 Acutalibacteraceae bacterium
TTATGTCGCCGTAGATACCCTTTTCGTTTTCGTGGCAGCAAAGAATGCCTTGTTCGTTTGGATAATCGACCATAGCATCAAGTCTTGCATACACTTCATCTTTGAATTCTTCACGGCTCTGACCTTTTGTGAAGAAGAAGCTGAACATTCTGATATATTTTGTTTCGAGAACCTTTGCAACCTCAACGGTCTGCTTAAAAGCTTCGAAGTGAGGTGCAAAGTCGTCGTCGATTTCGATTTTACCGTAGTGAGAGCCGATCGAGGAAACTTTGATTCCGTTATCGTCGAGGAGCTTTTTGAGCTCGGTTGCTTCTTCAACGGTGAAGTTGGAAATGTTCTTTCCGTTAACATTGCGAAGCTCGATGTATTCGATGCCGTTAGCCTTACAAGCGGCTATCTGCTCAAGAATATCGGATGATGCTTCGTCTGCGAATGCAGAAAACAAAAATTTTGCCATAAAAATATCCTCCCAAGGTTATTTTTGCCTATACAAATTTATTTTATCATTTTTAATTCAGATTGCAATAGTTAATATTAAAAAATATCAGACCGCAACCAGAATATGCAGATTGCGTATTTCGCTGTCGGTTATTGTGTTATTGACTGCGTATGCGTGACCTTCTGCCGAATCGCCCGAATAATCCGAAAGATCTTGATTTTTTATTTCTGCGATTATATCCGAGCAGATTTTTTCGACGGTTTCCGCTTTTTCTTTGATGTCAGCTTCTCCGTTGCCGCTTGAAATAAGATATTCCATCGGTTGTGAAAGTGATGAGAGCAGAGGAAGCTCTCGGAGTGCACGAAAGCTCCATTTATAGTAAGGCATATATGCTTTGTTGAGCAGAAAAACGCAGTTCATTGCACTTTTTACAAATTCAAAAAGAGCAAGCTGCGCGGCGGCGCTTTCGCCGTGTGCCAGACAGCGTGAATAGTTATACTGCCCGGACTGACCCATTATCAGCAGATTGCCCGCAAGCTTTTTGAGACGCACATTTTCGGGCATCTTTGAGAGATGATTGCGTATCTCCGTGACCATACCGAGGCCATCGCGGAAAATTTTGCCGTTGACAGCTTCTGCGAGCGAATATTCCGGTACGGAAAGCCATTCGCGTGTTGAAAGAATTCCGCTTCTGCTTCCCGTTTTTGCCTCAAAAAAGTCGCCAATTGAGATAACGCCAGTCCGTTTGCCGCCGACGGGATTCATAATGCTCCGTTTATATCCCATAAATTCCTTCGGCAGGGAGTTATAGGCTTTTTCAAGCAGAAAAGCCGTGCGTCTGTCGATGATATCGCCATCGGGAATAAACAAACAAAAACCGGGTTCAAAATCGTGGTCGGCAGAGATTTCGTCGTCAAATCCGAAGCATTCCGACCCGCTTCCGCATAGACCGACGGCAATCATCGGCTCGATTTCGGGAAACTGAGAATGAATCATCGGCGCACCGAATTCGTTATAAAATTTTTCGGAAAGCTCAAGACCTTTCATATATCTTTTTTGACCTTCTTTCAAGCTCTTTCTGATAGAAAAAGTAACCGTAATACCCGAAAACCGAGGCACATTTCTGACAAACGAAAGCGTAGTTTCCGTCGGTTTCGCTGATGCACGAATCAAGAAGAAGCATTGCTTTTTCAAGGAGTTCCTCAATAATGCTTTCTGCATTTTCAAGACCGTGTTCAGCCTCTGCGGCAGTTGCCATATTAAGATAGGTTACGGCAGCTTCGGGTTCTCCGCCGTTAACTTTTTCCATAACACAGAGAGCTTTTTTATAAAGCTCGTTTGCTCGTGAAAATTTTTTCAGATCAACAAGGGCAAGTGCCATATTATTATAAAGTCCGCCGAGCCTTGCATCGTTTTCGGCAAGATTCGATTCGTAAATAATCGTTGCTTTTTCAAAAAGAGGAAGAGCGTTTTCAGCCATACCGAAAGCCTTGTAAACGGTTGCGGTGTTGAGATAAGTTGTTGCTGCACCGATGTTGTCGGATAAATTCAGGGTATCTATAATGCCGAGAGCAGCGTTTGCACAAGCAATCGCATCCTCTTCACGGCTGAGCTTTCTGTAAAGACCCATCAATTCATTACGCATCAGAAGCATTCCGCGGAAATCTTTGGATGTTTCGGCTTCCGAAAGCCAGTAGAGCAGGTGATTCTCTGCGGCAGAATAATCATCTTTGCCGAGATATCCGTCAAGTTTTTCAAGAATTCTGGATATGTCCACGTAACTCACTCCTTCCGGAGTATTATACATTATATATAGGGTGTAATGCAAGATGCATAATGAATTAATCGCAACACACATAGTTAAATGCAAAAAACTTTGTTTACTGCTTGACAAATTTAAAATACTATGGCATAATAAAATAAGTTTCGACAAAATTTGGATAATTTGGAATTTTTTACCGAAAGAGGTGTGAAAAGTGAATAAAAATGTTGAATATGCAACAACGTGCTTTATAGATAAGCATTGCGATTTTGCCGGAGTTCTTGAGATTGATGAGAAGACATATATTGACTTCGACAGAAAAACAATATTTGTCAATTCGGTTGATCAGAAGATTTCTGCAACAAAAATGGCACTTCTTGAAAAGCTTATATTTTACTATCCGTCCCGCGTTGAGTATGAATCATTATTCCGGACTTATTACGATGACAGATATTTTGAAGTTGATGTGCTCGACCTTCAGGTGTTGAGAAATGCAGTGTCGGCTCTTAATAAATATGTCAGAATAACCAACGTGTCAAAATCCGGTTATATAATTGAATTACCCAAACGAGTCAAAAAGTTCGGCGGTGTCAGTAAAAGCGAAGTGCCTGATATCTCCGGACTTTTTTCGTCTGTTAATAACGGAGTGACCGAGGAAGAATATCTTGAAGTTGATGAGAAAACGCTTGGTTTTTCGTCAAAATTTTTCCACTCCGGTGCGTCGGAGCTGGCGGAAAAAGACGGCAAAGCAGTTCTTGCCGAGCTTAAAAAGCTTTCGAATATTTTCAACGGAATAACTACTCTTGACGGCGTTTCGGTTCACGAAAATGTTATAGAGGATCTGTACGGACTGGTTGTTTACGGCTGTACAAAAAGCAAATCTAACGAGATTCTCAAGATAAAAGGACCGCTCGGGTCATATAAAAACCGCATAATGCAGTATCTTTATCTTGCCGTTGCGAAAAACAATCACGACATTCTTCCGTTTTATATTGACATCGCATTTTACGAAAGAATGGTCAAAAAGTGCGCGGTTTCCGAAAATGACATCAAAGAAGCTTTCAGCAAAGATTTTGAAGAGATAAAAGCTCTTCTGAAAAAGCACAGCAGCAGAACTGCGCTTCTTATGATTGACGGTGTCCGTGATTTTTCACGAGGAGCTGAATCTCTTTACTATTTTATCAGTAAAAAGGTCAAGGAGCTAAACTGCAAGCTTGTTGTCTGCATGGACGGTGACTTTACGGTCAATAACCAGCATATGTTCAACGTTCATCCGCTTGCCTCCAACAAATATTCTCATTATATGCGCATAACTTCGATGAACCTTTATAAGAGGGCTGAAAGCATTCAGTTTATCAAAAACTGCCTCGATATTTCGGATATCGCTGTGTCTGATGACATAACTCCCGAGAAAATTTATGAAAGTCTTGTCAAGCTCAGTTTCATATCCGTTGATGCGTACTGGCTTGTATATTTAGTGAAGAATTTCCAGAGTAATCTTCTTGACCCGAGGGGTAACATAACCGATTTGTATTCCGCAATCTGTATGAGCATTCTCGACAGCGGAAGCGAAATTGATTCCGCGGCAGAGCTTGCATATCAGTTTGAGTATGAATCGGTAGACTTCATGAAAAACAATCCGTTCTTTGACATCCGCTGGCGTCTGATAAGAAAGCACAGAAGCATTCTTGACTTCCTTATTGCCAAACATTATGTAGGAAAGATTTCCGACCTCGACTTCAAAAACAGAAGCCGTGAGGAAAACGTGAAAAATCTTTCGTTCTTCAACATGGTTCTGCAGAAGAGCATAACAAGATTTGTTGTTGACATGATTGGCGGCAATGATGATTATGAATATAAGATTATGATAATCGCCGAGAACTATTATGACAGTCTTTCGCTTTTCGGAAAGAGCGAGCTGACTTTCTGGATGGCGAGGCTTCGTAATCCCGAAAGGAAGAGAAAATGCAGTCAGTTGCTGAAGGATTTCAGAATAAAAGAGATCCGGCGTTATAATGACACGAAATTCAAGAGTGCAACCGAAAAGAAAAACACTGCTTTCCTGATTCGCGGAATCAATGTCAGTCTTATTTATGAAAGGGATGATAATGCATTCAGATATTACATTAAATCCTTGATCAACGATAAGACTGCCAACACCGTAAACAGAGGCTTCCATCTTGAATATTACGGCGATAAGCCTTATATCCCCAATAAGACTCTCCTTGATTTTGAGGATGATGTCAGCAAGGGTGAAAACACACTCAACGTGCTTTGCCTCTCTCTCGACAAGAGAATGAAGAAGAGAGATGTTGCCAATCCCGTAGCGGTGCTTGAGGTTATGACCCTTTGCAACCTCATCCAGGCAAGGCTTGAGTGCGATGAGGACGAGCCCGTTCTTGATGTAAGACCTTATATGCACAGATGCATACGCTATCTTGAGTGGATTATCGAGAACAGGTCGCTCCGCGACTTCAACGAGGCGGCGCATTACTTTATGTGGATGCGCGGTGAATTCGAAAATCTGCTTGCGGAATGCCCGACGGGCCGTATATGCTACAGTTCTGCAACTCCGCTCAACAAGTTTTCCAAGGCAAGCGGTATTGACAGAACAGGCTGGGTAAAAGCCAATATACCCGACCCCGAAAATATTGTTGAGCATATGTACAACTGCTGGCTTATCGGTATGCTTTATCTTCCCGAATCCTGTGAAACCGACGGATATGATAAAAGAAGAATTCTTCAGATGCTTCTGATTCACGACCTCGGAGAAACGGAAACAGGTGATATAAGCAGACCCGAAAAGCTGACAAATCAGGAATACTATGACTATCAGGAAAATCTGGTTATGCAGTCTATGCTTCTTTCCGGCACATATCCCCGATCGGCGGATATCAGCGGATACCTCGATTGCTGGAATGACTGGTATGAAGGAAACGGAATAAATCGCACCGTTGCCAAGGATATTGATAATATCCAGACTATCTTCAAATTCTGTTCTTACTGCAATCTTCACCCCGAAATGTTCGATGAGGACACAATAATCTACTGGCTTTCGGGTATTAATGAAATTGAGTCTGAAATCAGTAAGGATATTGCAACAAAGATTATCAAGAAGAATCCCGCTTTTGTTCATATTATTGAACGGGCAGGCGATATTTTCAACGATTAAAATTCAAAAAAATCATCCTGAATTTCGCAAAAATTTTGCGGATTTCAGGGTGATTTTGCCGTTTATGGGGCAAAAGTTATTTTTTTGTTATTTATTTTTATTGTGAGAAAAGAAACGTAAAGCGAAAATTACACTTTTATTATAAGAGGAATATATAATTCGTATATACAGGAGTTGTGCGGGGATGGCTTACAACTTTGAAACAAACGAAAAGAGAGGATACTGAAAATGAAAGTAAGCAGTGCATATGACTTGAATATGGGGTGGGACACCTTTGATGTTGCACAGGAAACAGAATGCGGAAAACCGGTTACCGTCAGCGAGGCGTTGGTTCTGAGTCTCAAAAACCGAGCGGCGGTTGATATTTACTATATCTCGGCTCTTACGGATCTGGACATGGATACGGTTCTCGAAAAGCTCGAAGGCTCCGTCTTCCAGAATCCCGAAACGTGGAACGGCCATGCCTACGAAGGCTGGGAGCTTACCAACGACTATATCTCGGGCAATCTTTTTGAAAAGCACAGAGCGGCAAAGATGGCATCAGCTCTTTTCCCCAAACGCTTTGATGCAAACATCAGGGAACTTGAGAACTATATGAACATGGCGATTTACTTCGATGACGTCAGCCTTTATCCTGGAATTCCCTTTGTTCCCACAGAGATTATCGATGATTTCATAGAGCATCTTTTCGGCAAATACATTTCATCGCCCATTTTCAGAGGTTCAAAGCTTCCTTATCTCGTCAAGCGCGATGCGATAACAGGCTCGTGGGAAATCCCCATGAAGAAGCGTTACAGAGGTTGGGCGGCAAATATCTCCAAATACGGAACGCCGGACAGAAGCGGTATGCATATTCTTGACGATATTCTCAACAACAGAGACATCGTTGTTTATATTTCACACAGTACCTCGTTAAGCGGCAAGAAGACCGTAAACAAAGCTGCAACGGCAAAGGTGCTTGAAAAGCGCGATGCAATAATCGCCGAGTTTGACCGCTGGGTCAAGAATACCCCCGAAATCAGGAGGATTGTTGAAGCCTGTTACGTCCGCAAATACGGATATATCAGAAAGCGTGTCTTCAACGGCAACTTCCTTGATAAGAAATGGGGTAATATCGTTCTTCGCAGCTACCAGCTCAATTCCGTTGCAAGAATCCTTTTCACAATGAACTGTATGCTTGCGCTGCCCGTCGGCAGAGGCAAAACATTCATCATGCTTGTTTCTGCACTTGAGTCAATAAGAATGAAGCTTGCGAAGAAGATAATCATTACGCCTCCCAACAACGTTTTCGTTCAGTTTGAGCAGGCGGCACGTCAGATCGGACATTTCAATGACTTCACATTCATCAGATCCAAGGATTTCACTCCCGCAAAGAGACAGGGTGTGCTTGAGATGATCCGCGATGCCGATACGGGCATTTTCGTTATTCCTCAGAGCAGCTTTGATCTCATTCCGCTTTCGGAGGACTATTACAAAAACGATGTCAGATCGGAACTTGATAAGGTTGTTGAGGCAAGAGATAAGTTTCTCAACAATACACCTGCTCTTAAGCGCAAGGAGAAGGAACTCAAAAAGACTCTCCGTGAGCTTGACGGCAAATCATCCGACAAAAGCAAGATTTACTTTGATGACCTCGGAATCAATATGCTCTATGTTGATGAAGTACAGGCATATAAGAATGTAACAATCGAAACATCAAGCTTTGCCAGAGGCATCAACAGAAAAGGCTCAGCCAAGGCAAATAAAATGCTTGATAAGATTCACTTTATTCAGAAGACTAACGGCGGTAAGGGCGTTGTTCTTTCAACCGGAACACCCATCACAAACTCAATGACCGATATTTTCGTCTGGCAGAAGATGCTTCAGAGCGGCGAGCTTGCCGTGACGGGACTGAGCAATTTCGACTCGTGGGCAGCTGAATTCTGCGAGAAAACAACGGAATTCGAAATTGACGTTGATGTAACAAATTACCGCCTTGTAACAAGATATTCCAGATTCACAAATCTTCCCGAGCTTACGTCGCTCTTCTCGTCGGTTGCCGAATTCTATACTCCCGAGGAATCCGAGGGTCTGCCCATATTCAACGGATATACCGATGTGGTTGTTCCTCAGACGGACAGATTCAGAAAGTTTCTTGAGGAAATCTCACGCAGATGTGACGAAATCAGAAACGGCAACGTTTCGCCTGACGAAGATAATATGCTCAAGATTACTCACGAAGGCACGGCTGCCGCTGCGGATATCAGGCTTGTTTATCCCGATGCGCCGTTTTCGGAGCATTCAAAGGTTGCATATTGCTCCGATAAGGTTTACGGGATGTATGTCAAAACAGCCGACAAGAAATGCACACAGCTTGTTTTCTGCGACATTTCAACACCCAAGGACGGATTCAATCTTTACGACGAGCTTAAGCGCCTGCTTATTATGAAGGGTATTCCCGCCGATGAGATTGCTTTCATTCACGATGCAACCGATGATAACAAGCGTGAAGAGCTTTTCGAAAAGACACGCAGAGGCGAAATCCGCGTGCTTATAGGTTCGACCATGAAGCTCGGAACGGGCGTTAATGTTCAGGATAAGTGTATCGCTATCCACCATTTAAGCCTCCCGTGGCGTCCCGCCGATATGCAGCAGCGCGAAGGCCGAATCTTACGCCAGGGAAATTCCAATGAAGAAATATACATCTTCAGATATGTAACTCAGGGCAGCTTTGATGCCTATTCTTACCAGATTCTCGAGAACAAGCAGAAGGTCATTTCTCAGATTCTTAAGGGTGCGGTAACTTCAAGAAGTGTGTCAGAGATTGACAGTGCCGTTCTTTCATACGGCGAGGTCAAGGCTCTTGCTGTCGGCAATCCCCTTATCAAGGAACGCGTCAAGACACATAACGAGCTTTCAAGATACAGAGCCCTCAGAAGCAAGAGCGAAGAAACCAAAATCCTGCTTCAGAAGGAACTCAGAGAACTCCCCGGACTTATCGAAAAGGGCAACGAGATGATTCTCAACTGTGCGCTTGATATGCTGTTCCTCCGCAAGCATCCCGCCTCTCCCGAAGCAGAAGACCGCAATGCGGTCAGAGACAGGGTTTCGAACGCAATCAGAAATGTTGTGACATCAAGACCCGAGTATGTTATCGAAGAGGATTATTGCGGATTCAGAATCATTTACCCTGCGTATATGACGGCGGACAAGCCTTACGTTTACATCGAGAATAACGGCAGATATGTCGTTGAAATGGGCGATTCCGACAGAGGTATTATGACGAGAATCGACAACGCCATCGCAAGAATCCCCGATTTGCATAAATCTTTCATCAACAGCCGCGATACCCTTGTTCTCAGACAGAGCGAAATCAAAGACGAAATCGAAAACATAGATTTTTATAATGAGGAGATCTCGTTTTACAGCGAACTTCTCGAAGACATTGATAAAAAGCTGGAGGTAGCTTAAATGAAAACAGATATTTTTGAAGGTACAAATATTCCGTCACTCAGCGTCACCGATGCGGTGAACAGTATCTATAAGGCATATTGCTCGGCAATCAATAAAGGCCTGGGCGTTTTCTTTCTCCCCTCAATTATGCTCTGGGGACCTCCCGGCATCGGTAAGTCTGACTTCGTTCGTCAGCTTGCCGTGATAATCGAGAGAGAAACGGGCAAAAAGGTTAATATCATTGATGTTCGTCTGCTCCTTTTTAACCCCATCGACCTCAGAGGCATTCCCACCGCAAGCGAGGATAAATCGGTTGCGGTCTGGCTCAAGCCCAAGATTTTCCAGATGGATGAAAGTGACGATGTCATCAACATTCTTTTCCTCGATGAGCTTTCTTCCTGCGCTCCTTCCGTTCAGGCGGCGGCTTATCAGATAACCCTCGACAGAATCATAGGTGAGCATCGCCTTCCCGATAACTGCATAGTTATTGCCGCGGGCAACAGAGTCACCGATAAGAGCGTAACATACAAAATGGCAAAGGCTCTTGCAAACCGTCTTTGCCACATTGAAATCACGGCAAGCTTTTCATCGTGGCTCAAGTGGGCAAGAGAAAACGGAATCAACCATAAGGTTATCGACTTTCTTGCTGCGCGTCAGGACTATTTTATGGCATTTGACCCGCAGAAGGATGACCTTGCTTTCCCCACACCCCGTACATGGGAGATGGTCAGCAAGGTGCTTGAGGTCTATGACGGTGACGAAAAGGCGGCTCACTCGATGATTGCGGGATGTGTCGGCTCAGGTGCGGCATCGGAGTTTGTTATGTTCTGTACTGTTTACCATAAGCTTCCGGGCATTGACGATATCTTTGACGGCAGAAATCCCGCCGCACCGTATGAAACAGATGCGCTTTTCGCTCTTGTTTCATCTATGGTTGCCTATGCGCGCGATAATAAGGATGATTTCAGAAGAATAGGCAATGCAATTGCATATTCAGAGAAGTTTTCTCCCGATTTCAGCGTGTCCTTTATGAAGGAGCTTATCAATATCGAGCCGGACTACCGTAAGAAGCTTGTTGCCATCCCTGCTTACACCAAATGGATGGAAAGGAGGGGCAGACTGCTTAATGGCATTATCTGATGTTCAGTTAAGAGAATATTCTAAGAAGCTTCTTGCCGCAAGAATGAGGCTCGTTGTGTCACACCCGTTTTACGGTGCTCTGCTTATGCATGTCAAGCTTTCCGTGGACGAAGAGTGCGATACTGCGTATACGGACAATGAAAGAATATGTTTCGGTACAAAGTTCCTTGACAATCTTTCGGACAGAGAAGTGGAATTCATTATGCTTCACGAGATTATGCATATTGTTCTTCACCACTGCAAAAGAGGCTTCGGCTTCAACCAGTTCATATTTAATGTTGCCTGTGACATAGTTGTCAATTCAACGATTCTTGAGTCATACGGCAACGATGTTTCCGGAATAACGCTTTCCAAATACGGAGAGTCTATGCACACAGTCCCCGACGGCAGAGAGGGAAGATTCTTCTCTGCTGAAGAGGTGTATCATATGCTCATGAAGAATTACGAATCGGTCAAAGCTTTAATGGAAGTTATTTTTCAGGATGACCATTCGAAATGGCAGGAAGAGGATGAGACTGCCGAAATCAAAGAGATCTGGACTCAGAGAGTCATCAATGCGGCGGAAACCGCTTCAAAGATGTCAGGGTCTTCGGTTGGTGATATTCCCCGATTTGCTCAGGAGCTTCTTAACAGAGATAAAAGCCGTATCCTTGACTGGCAGACTTTGCTCCGTGAGTTCATTGAGGAGGATATCGGTGACTATACATTCAGTCCTCCCGACAGAAGATTTTCGGATTCGGGCTTTTTCCTTCCCGATTATAACGGGGAAGCCTGCGGCGAAAAGGTCAGAAAAATTCTCTTTATGATTGACACATCTGCTTCGTTCAGCAGTAAGATGATACACACCGCATTTGACGAGATAGAATCTGCGCTCGAAATGTTCAGCGGTGGTCTTGAAGGATGGCTAGGATTCTTTGACGGTGCGGTCAAGGAACCTGTTCCGTTTGAAAATACCGATGAGCTTAAAGATATAAAACCCATCGGCGGCGGGGGCACAAGCTTTATAAATATATTCAGGTACGTCAAGGATAATATGAGCGACAATCCGCCCGTAAGCATTGTTATATTCACGGACGGTTACGCAAGATTCCCCGAAGAGGAAGCGGCAATGGGCATTCCCGTACTTTGGATTATCTGCGGAACAAACGTTATTCCTCCGTGGGGAATGACGGCAAGAATCACCAAGTAAAACAAATTAACAGCCGCAAGTTGTCAGCTGCGGCTGTGATATTATTTTTTTGTTATCTTTTCTCAAAACTTCGGAAAATAAAAAAACGAAAATTACAGAATGATTATGTTTATTGTGTAGAATATTGTTAAAGAAAGACCAAAGGGGGATTTGAAAATGGAAGGCTGGTACACAGAATGGGAAAACACAATCAAATGTTTGATTTTAAAGAGAAGGAAGTGTAACAATGAGAAACATCAATAAATTATCACCCAAAGTATATCTCATTCTCAGCGTTGTTGTGAATCTTTTTGCGATAATTTATTACCGCGCAACTCTGTTTCAGTGCCTTTTTCTCAGCACATATAACAAGTCGAGGGTGATATTCTGGGCTGTATGCATAGCGTCATTTGTTGTAACCTATCTTCTCACGTGTAAGCGCAGACGTAATTATCTGTCTGTCTTTTCAAATGCGGTTCTTCCGCTCGGAATATATACCTTTATGGTATACGGCGACAATCTGATGATCAGCACGTTTGCAGGTATGTCGGCTGTTCTCCTTTGCGGAATATATTGCTTTATGGTTCTTATCAGGCCCATCAGGACCGATGACACATACAGAGGCGCTCTGATTCTGATGAGCAGAGTGAAAAGCTGCATCAACGGCTCAAAAACCATTGCGGCTGTTTGTATGGCGGTTATGCTTGTTTCTCTTATCGGCGTTCGTGCATTTAATTTCCTTTCTTTCGTTCCCGAAGTCAAGCCGAGTGTATCGGTCGAACGGGATAAATCAGAGTATCTCGAAGAGAATATGCCCGTTGTTTCGAAAATTGACGATTCAATCTGGAAAGATCTTTCGTTTGATGACAGACTTGATGTTCTGCAGACCCTTGCTAATGTTGATGCTTCACAGCAGGGAATAAGCCACGAAATTAATGTGTGCGCAAAAAATCTCGGTCCTTCTACATACGGATCATATAATTATTCAAACCACACCGTTTCCATCAATATTGCGGTTATCGAAATGGATACGGCAACGCAGAGCGTTGAAACTCTTTGCCACGAAGTGCGCCATGCATATCAGCACGATCTTACCGATGCATATCTTTCGCTTGATAGGGAGCATCAGCAGCTTTTGATTTTTGACGATGTCCGCAGATATTACGAAAATATCGAGGACTACCGAGATGCGGAAGAAGACGGTTTTGAAGAATATGAAAGCCAGATTATTGAGGTGGACAGCCGCAATTACAGCGAGGCAAAAGCACCGGTTTATTTCATTGAGGCAGCAAAATATCTTGCAGCTTCAAAATAAGAAGAGATGGTGAGAATGATGAAAGTGGTGTTTCTTGATTTCGACGGTGTTCTCAATTCGGCGGATTAAAGAAATTCCGTTGCGGATTGGCTTGTACGTCACGATGTTGAAAGCTACGTTATTTTTGATGATGTCGATTTTTATTGGACGGAAACAAACCGTGCTCATTTCGTTAAAACCGATGATATGAAAGAAGGTCTGTCTAAGCGTAATCCGGAAACAGCAAAACTAATTTTGACAAGAGTAAGGAGGTAACATAATATGAAAATTACTTATAAAGAGTTCAGGAAAATGTCACTCAGACCTGCGTTCTACAACGGAACACAGTTTGAGATTGACGTGATATTTGACGGTACCGATTTGCACAGAGAGGGAATCACTCCCACGAAAGCACTCCATATGATAGTCGGTGACACGGTAAGAGTGCGCGGCATGGTAAAAGCCGACGGAAAAGATAATGATTATGACTATATTTCAATCTATATCTGCGGTGAAGAACTTGAAGATTTCATCAACAGATACGGCGTTGACGATATCAATGCCACGGTTACCCTTAAACTTGAATCGGTTTATGCAACATACGACAGCGAGCAGTTCTGTTCAGAACCTGCAACAGAGGAAATAACCGGATATAAATATGTCTGCACGGTCTTTGAAGGCGGTCAGGAACAGTCGGGAAATTCCGATGAAATCTGTGATGAAACACCCGACAGCACAACCGAGAGCATAAGCTAGAGGAGGTAGTATGTCACTTGTTGAATTAAATAATGCAGACAGTTTTTTCGTTACGAATGATGACGGAACGGTGACTGAGTGCGGCATACTGTTTTCGCTTGATGACGGAGAGGACGGTATGCTTATCGTGTTTACGGACGGCAGCAGGAACGAGTATGGCGGGGTCAGAGCTTTTGCAGGCTTATATAACCCTGCCGTATGCGAAAATATGCTTCTTCCGATTGAAAATGAAACGGATATGAATTACATTGATTCGGCATTGAAATATATAAACACAGAAAACAGAAGGCGCGACAGAAAGAGAAGAAGAAGGAGGGTGGATGTCAGTGGTTCTCATTACAGGCGATCTGCATGGGGATATAAGTCGCTTTTCGCAGACCTTTTTACCCGATGAATCCGAATTGACACAGGATGATTATCTTTTGATTTGCGGTGATTTCGGCTTCATATTTTTTGATGACGAAAGAGACAGAAAGAAGCTTGATATTCTCGAAACGAAACCTTATACCATACTTTTCATTGACGGTAACCACGAGAATTTCAATGTTCTTTCATCTTATCCTGTTGAAGAATGGAACGGCGGTAAAATTCACCGTATCCGTAAAAACATCATCCATCTTATGAGAGGGCAGTGCTTCACAATCGAGGGTAAGAAATACTTCACAATGGGCGGTGCCTATTCAATAGACCGCGGTTTGCGCACCAAAGATATCAGCTATTGGGAAGCTGAAATTCCGTGCAATGATGAGTTGAAAGAAGCCTCGGAGACAATAAATGCAAACGACAAGAAATTTGACTATATCATCACTCATACTGCTCCGCGTGAAATTATCATGCGTCTCGGATATTACCCCGACCCTCACGATATGGAGTTTACAGGTTATCTCGAGTGGATAATGTATGAATGTGGTTTCAGACGCTGGTTTTTCGGCCATTTTCATGAAGATAAAAAGATGTTTGACGGAAAATTCAGAGCGTTATATTATGATATTGAAAGAATAGGGGACGATGAAGATGATCAAAGAAAAGATTCTGATTAATATTGAAAATGCAGACGAGGCTGAGCTTGCGTTGAAAAAAGCGATCAGCAACCCCGTTGAGGTTGAACTCTGGGACGAGTCAGGAACCGGTAAACATATTCTTGCTGTATACGGTGCATCGTATGTTGTTTTTGAGAAATCTTCCTGTGATTTCGTAGGCGAGACACCCGTTTGCAGATATGTCGGCTCAGAATCCATGGGCCATGAGGATGATAATTTTGCCGCTTACGGCATCAGCTGGCGAGAAGAGGGCGGCTGTGCAAGAATTCTGTTTCACAACCTGTTTGAATTCGATGTCAGAATGAGCGTAACCGTTGTTTTTGATAAGGAAGCCTATGACCTTTCAGAGCGCAAATTCCGTACCAAAAACGACAACCCGAAGTTTCTCAAAAGAAAAAAACTTGTCCGTTCTTATCTCGGCAAAACAGTTGATATTTTTATGGACAGACCGCTTGGTTATGTTCACAAGAAAGAAAAATATACTCTTACATATCCCGTCAACTACGGTTTCATTCCCGATGTTATCGGAGGCGACGGTGAAGAGCTTGACGTTTATCTGCTCGGCGTTGACGAACCCGTAAGCAAGTGTACGGCGAAGATAATCGGTATTGTTCACAGAGAAAACGATATTGAAGATAAGCTTGTTGCCGCACCCGAAGGAGTGAGTTTCACGAAAGAAGAAATCGCAAAGCAGGTTGAGTTCCAAGAGAAATATTATGACTCATTCATTGAAACCGAAGAATCTTTCTTTGAATGCTCTTTGCAAGAATCTTTTCTTGACAGAAAAATTCCTGCCGAGCTTGAGCATCATCTTCTCAACAAGTTTGTTTGCCATTGCGGGAACGAGAATTTCAGATTTCCTTCGTGGAAAGAGTTTGATTGCCTTGATGAGTTTAAGCCTTACAGAGACAAGCCCGACGAATATTATGATCTGGTAAGCTGCCGACCCGAATTCATATGCAGTCCGCGAATGCTTTTTCTGGCATTGTGGAGAAGATATCTGCGAATGAATCCCAAAATTGCGGATGATGTGAAAATAAACCTGAGATTTTATTTCAGACGCGGATCACTTATGATGAAGGTTGAAAGCCTTGAATGATAAAAAATAAAGAGGTGACATTATATGATTTTTTATATTGCAGATACTCATTTCGGTCACGAAAATGTAACGGTTTTTTCCGGCAGACCTTACGGCAGCATGGAAGAAATGAATTCGGATCTTGTCAGGAGATGGAACGATAAAGTCAGAAATACGGACACGGTATACGTGCTTGGAGATATGTTCTTCAGATGCGATTGTGCCGAAGAAATTCTTGCACAGCTCAAAGGCGAATAGCATCTCCTCGTCGGCAATCACGACGGCAGCTGGATGACAAAGTTTGATGCAACGCCGTATTTCAGGAGTATCAACAATATGATTACGGTATCTGCAGGAAGTGTGGGCGCAACGCTCTGTCATTTTCCTGTTGTCACTTGGCCTCATATGAAGAAAACATATATGATTCACGGTCACCTGCACAATGAAACGAATTTTGATTTTTGGCATGTGCTTCGCGACAATGACCGTATTCTCAATGCAGGTGTTGACATTAACGGATTTGAACCTGTAACGCTTGAGGAATTGGTTGAAAACAACAGAAAATTCAAAGAAAGCAGGTGAAAAAATGAAGTCAAACAAAGAAATCATTGAACACAGATATGACAATCGAATCCCGAGGCTTATCAAAATGCGCTTTGCGGGATCCAGATATAA
>JAZNFD010000258.1:0-16363 GCA_045588975.1 Acutalibacteraceae bacterium
GGCTGGATTGAGGTTCTTTTGTTCCAGTCAACGCCGGTTATGCCATGGTCAGACATTGCAAGGAAATCATAATCCTGGTAATATGCTTCCTTGACCATAACGGGAAGAGTGTCGTCAGCATCGCTGTAGGTTGTGTGCGAATGGAGAGAGCCTTTGTATGCGCCCCATGCGTTGTCACCGCTCCAGATGACATCCTTATAGGGGTTGACGATTGTGTAATCCGAGCTTGCAAAAGCGCAGATTCCGAGCTGTGCAATAAGAAGCACGCTCAGGATAATGCTTAATGTTTTTCTGAAAGCTTTCATATCAGAAACCTCCTGTTTAATATATAATACTATTTAACCAAAAATTTGCCGATATGTCAATAATATGTCAATAATACATTATATATTTTATTTTGGCATCGGTCTGTATTTTGCTGTATATTCAGAAACATCTATGCGGATAACGCTGACAAATGCAACCATCTTATCCTCAAATTCAAAGTCCTTGCCCGTCTGAGTTTTCATAAGACAGGAGAGCCCTTTTTTCTTTTCCTCAACATCCTCAACTATTGTAGCAATGCCTTTGCCCATAATCGAAGAGTAGGTTATTCCGTATCGGCAGGCAATGTCGCCCTCAAACGGCTGAATACCGCATTCCGCCTCAAAAAAGACTTTGGGATTGGCTTTCATAACGTCGATTTTTCTGCCTCTTTTTGCACCGTGAAGATAGACGGTCAGCTTGCCGTCCTCCATAACGTAGCCGTAATTCATCGGTACAACGTAAGGCTCGTCACCGTCAACAAGACCGAGGTGAAGCACCTTTGCGGTGTCGAGAATTCTGATTATTTCGTTGATATCCGTTATCTCACGCTCTCTGCGTGTCATTCCGTTTGACATGATTATTTCTCCTTATTTTATTCGGCACAGACCGCCGTTTTTACTCCTTAATAATCGGATTTCCCAAAACGTCAAGAGTAATGGTTTTCATCAGAGGCTGTGCATTTGTGATTATTTCCGTGTTTCCTTCGTATGTGAACGATTCTGCTCTTATGTGTCTCGCAGCGAAAACGAAATTCGGAGCAGAAGCAACACCTTCTATCGTAAGCCTGCCGTCATTTTTTTCTGCAATTTCATCAAGGATTTCAAGGCAGACGCAAGAAAGTCCGCGGTAGGTTTCTCCGTTTTTGTTCCTGCCTTTCACATCAGAATCAATGTTAAAAGATTGAAGCGGTTCGCTGAAAAGCATATGCTGGTTTTGCCAGAAAAGGCATTCGTCTCCGTATGAAATGTAATCGTGATGCATAAAGAAACAGTAGGGCGAGTGTCCGTGGATAATGCAGGCTTTACTGTTGTGCAATTCCGCTTCGGAAGGCCACCATCTTCTGAATTTCTGAGAATACAGTCCGTTTCTTGACCACGTAATCAGCTTTAACAGAGAATTATAATCGGTGCAACAGTTATCTAATTTATAAGCATAGATCTTTTGGTCGGGATTTTTCGCCATATCTTCATTTATCACTCTGAACGCACTTGAAACCATCCCTGCGTGTACGATGAAATAGTTCATCGCTTTTCCTCTGATAACCAGAATATCCGGCAGATTGTAAAGAGGATATACCGGAAATAATTCACGCTCGTGGTTTCCTCGGATAAGATGAAATCCGGGGCGGTCACAGTCGGCGCTGTAATATAATGACATATAACCCAAAAGATGGCTGGGATCACCTCCGCCGTTGTAATCGCCGACAAAGTACACGTGGTCTTTTTCGGGATCGAATCTGATTTTTGCCATCAAGTCTTTAAGTGTTTCGGTTTTTGTGTGAGTATCTCCGACAACAAAATGCAAACCGTCGGGATATTTCGCTCTCAACTCGTCGATATTGTCATCGTTGCGAAGGATGGTACTTTCTTTTCTGTCCATATTTTCTCCTGTTTCCGAAAAACGGTTTGTTAATTCGGATATATCCCGACTCAGAAAGACCTTACTTTTTCAGTCTGTTTCCGGATATGATAGAGGTCAGATCCCTCTGTGCGGATTTCAAACGGGAATGTCAGCTTACTTTGAATATGTTTTTCAATAGTGAACTACAGCTCGATGAAACTCAATTCCGTTCTTTTCAAAGCTTCAAGGATTTTTGACTTTTTATTTCTGTCACTGATAAAGAAAAGTCTTTGGGAAGCAATTTCCGGCAGCAAAAGCTTCTTCAGCGTGTATGCGTATATATCTATCTCTTTGGAAACAAATCGCTTTTCTGCGTTTAAATCATATTCATCATCGGATTCAATGTTCAGAATGGAGTTTACAACAGTATAAGAAGCTGTTACCGATGTCGGTATATCCGTAACAATAAGTTCTCCGTCAGTCACGGTTCCTTTAAAATCCAGGCCTCTTATACCTGCGTCTTTAATAAGATAGTTTGAGATTTTTGATTCTTTATAATAATCATTTATCTTATTGCGTGTGTTTTTGTCAATAACCGTCGGCAACAGAATTCTTATTTGCGTTTTTTCGATGGGTTGCACAAAGCATGAATTGTCTGCGGTATCGATAATTCCTTTTTCAAGGTTTTCTAACAGTCTGATAATAAAATTGAAAAAATATGCTTCGGCAGACGAGACCGCCGCACCTACAAAAACGGGCGAAATAACATCGGCATTAATTCTGATATGATCGATTATATTGTCAATTTGTGTTTTGATATTCGTTTCAAGTGCTTCGGAAGTGTTTGAAATCTCTGCACCGAGCAGATTTACCGACGAGTCAAAATCGGACGGCGAGTAGGTAATATATTTTACTCCGATTTTTCCTATGCCAATCAAGTCATCGGGTATATGTACGGAATTCTCCGCAAAAAGAATGACTCTTTCTGTTCCCAGTGCCATAACACATAAGCCGAGTTCAAACAAAACGTTGTCACGCATGGATGACTGAACAGTTTCGCCTCGTAACTGAACAGAATCTACGGCTTCCGCAAAAACCAGAGCGAAATCGAATGTCGGGATTTTTTTGGATAAGACGGGCAGCAGAGCAATATGCTCATTGTCGTGCACGTTATCGAACAATTCACGCCAATCATAGCAATTGATATTGTTTTCTCCTAGCTTTTTCTTCAGGTAATCCACCTTGCCGTTTCTGACAGACTCGCCTGCAGAGAAAATTATCAGATTCTGCTTTCTTTTCATGCGGTTCTCACCTCAAAAGTTGTGTTCAGTATAATGGGTGTTATAGCTTATATGCAGTTTCTCGGTCGGATGCTTTGAATTAAAGTTTGGACAATAAACATACCGTCTCGACGTGTGTTCCATTGTCCAAACATATTTCCATATCTTCTTCTATGATAGGAAGTCTGAGCTTTATGGATTTCAGCCACTGACCGTTTGGCTTACATTCTTCATAAACGTGTACTTCTGAAACGAGAGATTCCATAAATTTACGTCGTTCAAATTCATCCATAACGGCGTACAGCTTGTCAAAGTAAATCAACACTTTGTAGATGTTGTCGGCAGTCAGCTTTTCGGCTTCGATTGCCGTTTTCTTTGCTCTTGCTGCAATCAACAGACTCTCTGTATCTTCTATCTTATCATACATCTTGTAAAGTCTGTCGTCAAGGTCTGCTTTACGTTTTATATAGTGCTTATCATCGGGGTCAACTGTGTCAATTTCTTCTATCAATTTGGACTTGACGGAATAACTCTGACGGAGCTGCTTTTCGTGGTTGGAGATTTCTTGCTGAATAGCAGATGTATCAACTTTCATCGTTATTTTCTGTTGCATCATAGCAGCAAACTTCGGGTTGTTGACTAATTTGCTGATAATTTCTGCCACAGTATTATCAAGCAGTTCTTCGCTGATCTCTTTGCCTGACTTGATTACTTCATCGAGAAAAATCGGACTTTTCTTTTTGCCCCAAGAGCAATACCACTTGTTGATGAAATCTCTTTTGTAGGTACTTTTGCGTTCGCTGTAATCTTCCATCTGACGGTTTTTCAAAACTTCATCAATCATCGGCTGCCGGTTCTGTTCTTCAACAATCATATCAGTAAGGTTGCCAATCAGATTGCTGAACTGCTGATATGTAAGCCACGGAATTTGTATATTGCTCGGCATCGTAAAAAGCTTTTGAAAACTCCATTCCATTTCGTTCTCGAATTTCTGTCGGAAGTAATTCTGAATCACAAAGCACAACCGCCACAGAGGAAAGTTACCCGAATAGTCTGTCCATTTGCCGGGAATGTTGGCGTATCCGTCACGGCAGGGAACCTGAATGAACTGCCACACCGACCACGCATACGATTCCCAGATGAGCTGAAGAAACACATTATTGTTGATGAGATGATTGTAATTATCCGTGTAAAGAACTTCATACGGATTTCTCGGAAGTTCAAGATAATCTTTTCGTTTCCGCACAAGCTCTTTTGGAAGAGCATAAAACAACGGAAGCCACGCAAGATGACTGTCCTGCAAATTCAATAATTTACATTTCGTTCAAAACTTTTGCTTCAGAAAAAACCCCACTCATTTTGTATGGAATGAAAGCAGAAATATTTTTCCTGTATTTAAACAAATAAAAAATATTTGCTCTCACTTATTATGGAGTGAGAATGCAAAAATTTTTCCTAAAAAATGACGAAAAATATTATAATCTCGCAACAAACAAATGTTTGCCAATGTTTTGTATTGGTTTCGTTAAGGTGTCAAGAATGATTCTTTGAAAAGTTTAACCGGGTATAAAAATTTTTAAAAAACAACAAGAATGTTTCAACCTTTTTCAGATAAGTGTCACTATATAATTGTAATTTCTGTTCAGCTCAAATATCTATAAAAAGTTTTTGCAAAAAAGAAATATATGTGGCATGATATTGCTTTTAAGAAAAAAACAGTATATAATTTTAAAAAAGTCCTTTTTTACAGACCAAACAGGCAAATCTTACGTCTTATATACAGCGATCAATTTCACAGGAGGTACACTTATGAAAAATGCGGTTAAAAAATCAGTCAGTATGTTGCTTTGTCTGGCAATGCTTGCAACAAGTTTTGTTGTTCCGGGATTTGTTTCTTCGGCATACGGAGAAACAATTCCCGAATATGCAGAACTTGAAAGCGAATATGAGGATTTTGTTTATATCGGCACCGAAGTATACGAGACCGATTATGAAGGAAACAACCTTGTGCCTACGGATTATTATGTTCTGCCCGGAGATTGGCTTGAAATCAGAACATACATAAAAAGTGACCATTATATAGGAGATACCAGTATCGTTTCTCTTTTTTCAAACGATTTTTTTGACGTAAGAGATCCTAACGGGATGATGTCTGGTTCAAATGAATATTATAACGGGGAACTTTATACCGTTAATGATATGCACCATGTTGTGGAGAGTCGGGGGATAGAAGCGCAAATCGTCGCCAGACCCGTATCGGAATTTACGGTATTGACAAAAACATCAAATATAGAAAACCCCGAAATATATGATGCCGTCATGGTCGGCACTTCATACGGTGCCAGCGAGAACAATCTGGCTGGTGATTATATAAGCGATTATTGGGTATACAGCTATAAAGTTCAGGTAAAAGACGGTCTGATGGACGGATCGACGGGAAGCATTACTTCTCCCCTTGAACTGTGGCAGTCTGCAGTCAACGAAAGCACAGGTCAGTATGACAGAAGAAAGCGCAGTTATGTTTATCTTTCACCCGAAAAAATCGGATACGAAGCTGATGAGGTTCTTTTTTCTCAGTGTGATATGATGGCAGACATCATGAACGGCGTATGTGAGCTGAATGTTATCATTGATGATATGAATCACGAATTCACAATCGGTTCAGGATGTCGCACTCTTAATCTTGATGCAAACGGCGGTTGGTTTGACTGGGATTCCGGCGAATATTATACAGTCGAATACATGGTTGGTGAAGAGATTAGTTATATACCGCATCCCATAAAAGAAGGCTTCATATTCGTAGGATGGGAAAATGAATCGGGTGAAATGATCTATGATATTCCTGCTGTTATGCCCGATTACGATATTACACTCCGTGCGGTTTGGGAGCCCTGTGTATATGAATTGTGTTTCGATGCGAACGGCGGTTATTTCGCAGACCTTGATACGGAATATATTTGCTATGCATATGAAAGCGGAATGCAGATTGAATTCCCCGAAGACCCCGAAAAGGTCGGCTATATCTTTACCGGTTGGTCAACATCTTCCTATGAATATGAATGGATTCCCGAAGTTATGCCTTATGAGAATGTAACATTATATGCTTTATGGGAACCGTTTGAAGAAACACCGTACACGGTTAATTATTACTATATGAATACCGACGGCACATACAATGATGTACCGGACAAGACCGAATGCTTTGCCGGCAGAACGGGCGATACGGTGACTCATATTTATGAAGATGTTTACGGTTTCTCTGTCGATACAGAAATGGGAATTCCCGAGGGTGTTATAGAGGCTGACGGAAGTCTGCTGCTTGATGTATATCTGAATAGAAACAGGTATAATGCCTACTTCCGTTCCAACGGCGGTGAGTTCTTTGACGGAACCGAAACAGTAATTTATGATGTATACTACGGTGCCGAAATTCCCGAGTCTGAGCTGCCCGCAAGAGAAGGTTATATTTTCATCGGATGGGATATGTATCCCGACGGAATGACAATGCCGGCGGAAAACATTGTTTTCACGGCAGTATGGGAGCCTTGCGTTTATAATGCTGTTTATAATGCAAACGGTGGATGCTTTGAAGACGGAACGGAAGCAAGGCTTTTTGAACAGAGATACGGTGAATTTCTTATATCTCCCGATGAATGTCCCACAAGAGAAGGTTATGTTTTTGCAGGCTGGACAAGTGAAGAAGGATCGGATATTATCGCTGATATCGAGAACATGACAATGCCCATGTACGGTATCGAGTTCTATGCCGTGTTTGTTCCCTGCGATGATACTCCGTATACCGTTGAAATCTTTATGATGAACACCGAAGGTGAGTATGAACTGACCGAAACAATAGTTTTTGCGGGCACTTCCGACAGCGAAGCAGTATTTGTTCCCGATGAAATCTGCGGATTTGTTTTCAATGAATATCAAAGTATTACCAACGGTCCGATTTTTGCAGACGGCTCCCTTATGCTTGAAGTTTATTATGACAGAGAAGAATATATGGTTGAATTTGATACAGGCATGGAGATTATTGCTTTTTCCTGTTATTACGGTTCCGAAATAACCGAGCCTGAAATTCCAAGTAAACAAGGCTATAATTTTGACGGCTGGATTGACAACGAAGGAAACCACGCTTATTTCCCCTATACAATGCCTGACAGAGATATCCGATTCACAGCAAGGTGGTATGTATGTGACTATACCGTCCGTTATAACGCTGACGGAGGATGTTTCTCCGACGGATATGAAGAGAAATCAGAAGTATACCGTTTCGGCGATGTAATCAGAAATACCGAATATCCCGAAAGAGAAGGTTATGTTTTTGTCGGTTGGATGGATGAAGAAACAGGCAACGAAATATCCGTACCCATGCATATGCCTGCCTGCGACATTAATCTCCGCGCATTGTGGGAGGCAGAATCATATACCCTTTATTTCGATGACGGCAACGGGAACACTATCGGAATTTATGAGATGTATTACGGTGATAATGTTTACTTCCCGTCTGAACATCCCGAAAAGGAAGGATTCACATTTGCAGGCTGGATGAGCGAATACGGCGAATTCTATTATGATGAAGGTTTCCCGATGCCTGCCTGTGACCTTCGGCTTATTGCTTGTTGGGAACGGAACGAATACATCGCAAGATGGATTGTTGACGGTGAACTTATTCATGAGGAAGCAGTAGGTTTTGACTGTGTCGTCAGTCATCCGAATGTACCATATAAAGAAGGATACACATTTGAAGGCTGGGCGGGACCCGATGGCCGTATTTACAGTGATGGTTCAGATTACCTCATGCCCGCCGAAGATATAATATTCACAGCTGTTTATATTCCCGAAACAGATATCCCTTACAGAGTTGAAATTTACGAAATGTATTCGGACGGCTGTTATCCCGAATATCCTTCATATATCCAGAGCTTTGTCGGCGAAACGGATTGCATTGCAGTTATCCATCCTGAAAATTATGTTAAGAACGGCTTTACCGTAGATACTGAAAACAGTATTTTTGAAGGTATAATCTGTGCCGACGGCAGTCTGGTTCTTAAGGTGTATCTTGCAAGAAATGAATATGAAATGATAATTGATACAGGCGATTCACTTGAATCACAAATTTATTATTACGGTTCGATGGTTGCAGAACCCGTTCAACCCTGCAGAGAAGGATTTTATTTCGACGGATGGACAGACGAAAACGGAAATTATGTCAGATTCCCCTTCATCATGCCTGCAGAATCCGTTACTCTTCACGCATTATGGGTTCAGGCTGAATATACAGTAACCTTCGATGCCGGTGCCGGTGAATTTTCAGACGGTTATTATAACAAAGAATATGTATATTTTTACGGCGAAGAAATATACTTCCCTGAGGAGCCCGTAAGAGAAGGTTTTACTTTTATTGGTTGGGATTCCGAAATACCCGGATATATGCCTGCCTGTGATATGTATTTCACTGCCATGTGGGAAGCAAATGAGTACAGCATCTTATTCCTTGATGGTTTCGGAAACATTTTCTGCGAGGAGACTTTCCGTTTCGGCGAAGATATCAGCCATATTTTTTATGACACGCCGATTCCCTCCATGGAAGGTTACATCTTTATCCGTTGGGAAGAAGAATACAGCGGTAATGACCGTTTCCCCCAAACAATGCCCTCATGGAATCTGACATATGTTGCACAGTGGGAAAGAAACCTGTGTCAGATTGAATGGATAAATGACGGAGAGATTTGGGAAAGAGCAACACTTGAATACGGGGCAGTGATAGAACCTCCGGCAGATCCTCTGAAAGAGGGTTATACATTCATAGGTTGGTTTGATGAAAATGGCTATCCTATGGAATTCCCCTGCATTGCGGAGCAGGATATGATATTCCATGCATACTGGGAGGCCAACGAATATAACATCGTTTTCTGTGCCGATGGAGGAGAGTTTGCCAACGGAGAATACGAAATCGTATCCACTCTCCGTTACGGTGAAAATATTGAGATTCCCGATTATCCTTGCAAAGAGGGTTATTATTTTGTAGGCTGGTCGACAGAGTCCGGAACTCCTTATCTTGTTGCAATCCCCGAAACCATGCCTGCATATGACCTTGTTTTATATGCCGTATGGCAGATAGGCGAATTTACTCTCAGTTTCGATGACGGATTTGGCAATAACTTTCTCACGATTTCAATGGATTACGGCGAGGATATGGCCATTGTTGAATATATCTCATGCCCGAATCCTGAAAACCGTAAATTCATGTATTGGAAAGATATTGATACTGATGAGGCTTTTGTTCTTCCTGCATCAATGCCTGCCCGCGACGTTATCCTTGTTGCACAGTGGGATGACAGCGAATACACGGTAATATTTGATTATAACGGCGGATATGATTATAACGGCGAGTATATGCGTGCAATAACTGCTTCCGGCGGAGATATGATTGATATTGAGTGTCCCGTAAGAGAAGGCTGTGTCTTTGTGGGCTGGGAAGACGGATACGGAAACTTCGTTGATATGCCTATGATTATGCCTTTCGAGGATATTCATCTCATTGCCGTGTGGGAATATGAAATCTACACTCTGACATATGAGGATGAATACGGATATGTGTTTATGGTTCAGGAACTTCATTACGGTGAAGAGATTCCCGAAATAGTTTCTCCCACAAAGGAAGGCTATACCTTTGCAGGCTGGTATTCGGATTACGGCTATGATTATCCTTCCTTAATGCCTGCGCATGATATGGTGCTCCGTGCTATGTGGACTGTAAATCATTACAAGGTACGCTGGGTTTATGACGACGAAATATTTGAGTATGAATATGAATTCGGTCAGGATATTTATATCCCCGAACCTCCCGCAAAAGAAGGTTATATTTTCACAGGATGGGAGCCTTCGGTACCCGTTATAATGCCTGCATATGATCTTGAGTTTTTTGCAATGTGGGAGCCTGCGGGTCCCGTAATTTACAGAATAGAAACTTACACAATGAATACCGCAGGTACATATGATATGAGTGCGGTTTACCATACAACAGACAGAGTCGGTAATGTTTCGGCGAATCCCGTTATCTTGGAAGGATTTGAGCTTAATTCAGACCTCAGCGTTCTGGAGGGATATGCTCATCCCGAAAACGAGCTTGTTTTGAAAATTTATATCGACAGACAGTCATTTACATTTACAAAGATTATTGACGGAAAGTCTTTTGAAACCGAATATCTTTACGGTTCGATTATCGCTGAACCCGATACTCCCATAAAAGACGGCTATATTTTTACAGATTGGGATGGAGAGATTCCTGACAAAATGCCTGCGAATGATGTGACGGTAACGGCGAATTTCAGAAAGATAACTCCCGAAGATAATATCGACCACGCTATTTCCTTTTATATCACACCGCTTAATAATGTTACCCTCAACTACGGCGAATCAATAAAATTACAGGCTTACACCAAGAATCTCCCGGAAGGATATAAAATCAAGTGGTCGGTTGACAGCAGTTGTGTAACAATCAAGCCGTCTTCAAGCGGTAAAACCTGTACCGTTACCGCTGTTTCAACCGGAGGTGCAGCAATCACCGCATGGGTTGTTGATGAGAACGGTCAGAAGGTCAGGGATAAAGACGGTGCTATTATAAAGGACACAGAAATTCTTTATTCCGAAGTAAACACATGGTTAATAATTCTTAATTTCTTTAAAAGACTCTTTAAAATTGGTTTTTGAGTAAACTTTAAAAACGAAAGACTATTTCTTTGTTAAAAATGTAAACCCAATACAAAAGCTGATGCAGCAATTTCCGAATTGTTACATCAGCTTTTTTTAAAAAAATAATATTGTTTTTATTTGTACGGCAATGTAGAATAAAATCAACACCGCCAATAACCGACTTTTAAAAATTTTTATTAAATCACAGACCAACTTCAAAAAACTTTCGTCTTATTAGTGAAAACACGACCACGGAGGATTCGCAATGAAAGAGAATACCAAAAGAATTGATGAGCTTGCTAAAAAAGTAAAAAAGGGAGATAAGAAAGCTTTTGAGGAACTGTATAAGCTGACAAGTTCAAGGGCGTATTTTACTGCACTTCAGATTTGTGGTGACAATCAAGAGGCTGAAGACATTGTTCAGGAAAGCTATATTACAGCCCTCAACAAGATTTCTTCACTTGAAAGGACGGAAAGTTTTATGGGTTGGTTTAACCGAATCGTAGTTAATAAGAGCAAAGACTTTCTACGAAAGAAAAATCCGAAACTGCTTTCTGAGGAAGATGAATGGCTTCTTCAGGGTCAGGTCGATGATGATTTTGAGTTTTTGCCTGAAGAAAATGTTGACAAGCAAGAGTTAAAATCTGTAGTTATGGATGCCGTTCAGGAGCTTACCGTTGAAAAACGCACCTGCGTTATGATGAAATATTTCAACGACATGAGCGTCAATGATATCGCAAAGACAATGGATGTGCCCGTAAGCACGGTCAAAAACAGACTTCTTGCCGCACGCAAAGAGCTTAAGGATCTTTTTGAAAAGAAGGGCTTAACCGCCGCATACAGCGTTGCTCCCTTCGGAGTTGTGGGCTGGGCATATAACGCCGCATTTGAGAATATTGCTCAGTCGTTTGACGGAAGTGCAGCAGCGGCAAAAATCTTTTCGGGCATTGCCGTTGCAGGAACGGCAGCATCTGCAGCAACCGCAGGTTCTGCTGCAACAGGAACGGGAATATTTGCAAAAGCAGCCGCGGCAACAACAATGCAGAAGGTTGTTTCGGGTATTGTTGTTGCAGGTGTTGTGACTGGTTCAACAATCGGAATTACCTCTGTTGTCAAAAACAGAAAAACCGACGATGTACCCACAACCTCATATACCGAAACAGCAGATGATGCTGTTTCGCTTGTGCCTGTTACGGAAGAACTGCCCGTTCAGGTCGTTGAAAAAGATGAGGAAAACCCGAAGCACGAAGCAGTATATATCCAAAAGACGGTAAATACGGTATCGGAAAAAACGCAGTATGCCGGCACGATTTACGAGGGGGTCAATGTTGTAAACTTTGACCGTGCTTACAACAGATTTTACTGCGATTTTTATGCCGAAGAAGACGGGTATTATCTTGTTTATTATAATGACAATGAAGATAACAAGCTGAAGGCTTCATTTGATGACGACAAATATTATACAGGGTATTACGGCAACGATGACGAAAAAGTCGTAAACTACTGGTGGACGGAGCAAGGAAGGGGGCCTGATTACCCCGAAAAGGATAGTGAAACCGACATAACAACAGTTACAAGCCATCCCGACTACATGACGGATTATCCCAAAACTCTGCTCTATACCGAAAAGGGAACAAGATTTATCATAACCGCTGCGGAAGAAGAGATAAAAAATGCTGAGCTGGTTGTTGAATATTACGGCGAAGAAATAACCGATGTTGAATTCCTTAACAACAGCCTCAATGACCGTATTCTTGACTATAATCTCATGGCACCTTATGCGACGAGCTATAACAATTATTTCCGCATGAATCAGTTTGACGTAAACATAAAATTCTCTTCGGGAAAAGAGCTTTTCATGGGCGGCACTGAAATTGAATATTATATTCCCGACGGAATCAAGGCGGGCGAAAATGACGCTGTTTTCCTCTTCCCGGGAAAGGGTATTGAGAAGAAAATGGTTGTTCACGATATGTCGGAATATGTTATCGAAATTGCGATTGATGAACTTGATGAATTCCTGAAATTCAAAATAAATGAAAACGGTTTTGATATTAATGAGCCGGAGGAGCACTATGTAACCGTTACATACAGTAACGGTACAAAGGAGACCTTCAACGGTGCTGAATGGGATAAAAAACTGACTTTTGATGACGGAACGGTAGTTGTTATTGAGTTCACTCAGCCCAAACTTACCGACAGAGAGTCGGTGCAGTTTATTGTTGCGGCAGGCGATGTTGAATTTATCAGAGAACCGTGTCGGCTTATAGGAGTTGACCCAATAGGATATGCAAAAAGACTTACAGTCGTTTCCGCCGATGTAATAGATTGCTATTGGCAGCTTACGAAGCCGTCTTATGAAAATCTTTTCACGGAATCTGAAAACCTCAAGGAGTTCAAGGTTTATCTTGATGATGCGGTCTATACTGCTTCCTTTAACACAAGGGCGTGCCTGGACAGACTGTTCGGCTACGGAATAGATTTATTTGTCACATTCTGCAAAATTTCAACGGAAAACATATATATAGGCAAATGAAAAATTCAGTAACGGAGTTGTCTTGTCGGGCGGCTCCGTTTTTGTATTGTTAAGCACCTCAACATAAACCATACGCACAAGCTTCATAAAATTAACTGTAGAGCAAAGCGGATAAGCGGACGTTTGCGGATAACTGTTATAGATGGTTGCGGTATGCTCACTCTCCCGACCGAAGAACAGAAGGCGGCACATACAGCCGTGCTTTTTTGTGATATGTTTCCAAAATAAATAATTTTTTCCAAAACAACAGACCAAATCGTTATTTTATTCGTCTAATTAATGTTAGGACAATATTTATTGTCAGCATAAAATAATGTCTTTCAATAAAACAGACCCGAAAGGAAGGATTATTATGAAAAAGGTTTTGAAATCTGTTTTTGCGGCAGTGCTCGCGTTTGTTCTTGCTCTTGGTAGGGCAGCTGCAGGCTTTGCTGTTGAAAACGACACAATAGAATTGTGGCACGGAATAAGCTTCGGTTATGCCGGTGAGCTGAGCCTGGGGTCAACAATCGTTGAAGTTAACAACGATGAATATGTATATTACAATTTTGACGCAGAAAACGAAGGCTACTACGTTGTTACTTATCCCCAATCAATTGATGGCAACGATGTTGTGAAGAGCTGGTTGATTGAGAAAAACGGTGCCATGTACTCTGAGTATGAAGGGCTTGTGTATGATTTGAATTCAAGCGTTTATTATTTCGAGTCAGGAGTGAACATAATCGGCCTTGTTTTTGCTGCTGAGTATGAAGCGGAAAACGCAGAAATTGAAATTGAATATCTTGGCAGTGAAATCATCGACCTTGCTTTTCCGAATGGCGCAGAATATCCCCTGATTAATCAGAGTGATTTAATCAAGATAGATTCAGAGGAGTATTTGCTTAATATCAAAAGCATTACCCTTGTTTTTGATTCAGGAAAAACAAAAGAATGCTCTCCCGATTATGTATATTGCGTGTTTAAAAACGTGCTCAAAAAGGGTGAAAATAAGGCTGTTGTCAAATTCGAGGGTATAATCTTTAACAAAACCCTTATCGTAGCTGAAGCAAATGATTATGTTGAAAAAATTGAGCTTGTTGATGGCGCAATGAAGGTCCTTACTTACTATAACGGAGATTATGAAGAGGACACCGATGCGCAGTTCAGAATCACATATAAGGATGGCACTCAGACAACCGCAAAAATCTATGATGAAATCGATCTTAAGACGGGCAACCCAGAAAAATACACTCTTGTTATGCGCTACAGCGACTACGGCTCGCTGGAAGATGAAGAATTATACGGCACAGTCAGACTTGCAGGTTTTGATTTTGCAGAGCTCGAGGTTGAATTGGTCAAAGCATCCGCATCAGAAAATATAAAATATTTCTTTGAGGAAATTTCCGATGAGTTTGATTATGTTTCAAAAATCGGAGACTATGCTGCCGGAGTTTTTGCGCAGGATTCCGTTGCAGATTCTCTTCGTGAATTCGGCGTCTTTGTAACCTATGTTAACAACAATTTCATTTACGCTGTTGGTGATATTCTTGAACAGATATCAATGCTTATTCATTCCCTTTTGGGCAGAACAGTTATTATGTAAGGAGGATGAAACAATGAAGAATGTATTCAGAAGCTTATTTGCGGTTGTGCTTGCAACGGTTATGGTTTTCGCATCGATAACCGCATTTGCAACCGAAGACGGAAAAACCCTTAACTGGGATGTTTATAACGGCGGATATATTTATGAGTTTGAGTATGCAGGCGATTTCTCCGGCGATAAGTTAGTTGTTGATGACGGCCTTGAAGGACAGGAATATATTGAATATTATGAGGTTGATATTCCGCAGGCAGGTTATTATGTCGTTTCAATAAAGAGAATAAGCGGATATTATTCTGATATTCTGTTTCCTGAAAGCATTGAAAACGGAGTTGCTTACGGAAAAGCTGAAAGTCAATATTTAGGCGAAGAAATTGAAAACGAAATTTATACCTTTAATTATCTTTACTATTTCTCGGCAGGAGAAAATATTTTGGGTCTTATTTATTCCGATGCAGCGTTTGAAATCGGGCTTGAGTTTTTTGGCGAAACCGTAACCGATATTGATTTTGCGGATGGTTCCTTCAGCGGGATTTTTGATTATGATTTTTGGAAAAATGAAGTTGGCGAAGTGGTTATCGGAGGTGTTGAGGCGGAAATAATTTTTTCGTCAGGCGAAAAGCTGAGTGTTGAAAGCGGAAGCTTTGTTCTTGATGTGGAAGATACTCCCGTCAAGGGAGAAAACGAAGCAGAGGTTAAGTTCTATGAATACAGAAAGCCCGTAATGTTAACTGTTTTTGAAATAACCGATTATATTGAAAAGGTAGAGCTTAATGATTCCGAGGGTGTCGTAACTGAAATATATTACAACGGCGACACTGAAACCACATGGCTTGATATCGGGCGGAAGTTCAGCGTTACTTTTACGGACGGAACAACAGCGTTTGCTGATGAAGAAGTTGTTCTTCCTAACGGCAAAACATATTTTATCAGTACTGCCTTTACAGAACAAAATAACGGCAAAACTTCGCTTTTGATTGAAGTTGCATTTTATAACTTCTGCAAATATGAATTAACAGAAACAGAAGCGAGCTTTGCAGATAACCTTCAGCATCTGAGCGAGATTAACACCGTTCGTTGGTCAGCTGCCAAGCGTGAAGCAGAGAGAAGCATTGCATGCCTCGGAAATTCAGATTCATTAGATCAAATGGCTACGATTATTTTCTGGTTCCCGACTTTGTTCACCAGTGCATTCTATGATATTTTCTGCAATGTAGTCGAATTTGCGGAATATTGTGCGGTGATATAATTGTTGTGTTGGATTGAATGGCTTTAATAAGCTTTGAGGTGTAATATTCTTTACATATTGCAATATTGTTTTCGCAACAATAAACTGTCTGTATAAAGCATAATTATATTTTGGAATATTTTTAATATAATTTAAAAAGTTTTAAAAAACAC
>JAZNFD010000259.1:0-15030 GCA_045588975.1 Acutalibacteraceae bacterium
TGCTCCCGAAATCGCTTACGGCGGTGCTACTACTGCAGAAGATTCTTGGGACGGCACAGAATGGAATTATTCAACATTTGCTGATGTTACCGACAGAAAGCTTCTTGTTTTCGGTATCACAAATGATCAGATTGGTTATATGATGACTGAAAATGACTGGCGTTCATATCTTACTGAAAATGAGGAAATCGTATCAACCGGTCCCAAAGCAGGTGCTTACGTTGCAGATGCATATCTTACACTTTTTGACAAAATCAACTGATTGAAAAATACCCCACAGTTTTTCTGTGGGGTAGAAATAATATAAAGGCGGTGGTTTTTTGGGCAAGAAAAATACAATTAAATATGCTCTTAAAGAAACCGACTTTTTACTTTATTTTCTTTGTATACTGACGTCGGCTTTCGGAGCTTTGATGGTATACAGCGCAACGAGAAATGATGCAATTCAATCGGGTGAATTGATCGGCCGTGACTGCCTGGCGATGATGATTGCCGCAGGAGTCGGCATCATAATATGTTTGTTTATTTCTTTTCTGGATTATGATGCAATTGTCGGTTTATGGCCGGTTGTCGGAGGTGCGTGCCTTCTTTTACTGCTTCTTCTTTTTCCTTTTGGCGAAGGTACGCGTGACAGACCCGATGCAAGATGCTGGCTTCCGATTATCGAAACTCAAACCATCTCGTTTAACTTTCAGCCGTCCGAGCTTGCAAAGATCGGATTTATAGTAACTTTTACGGCTCATATCGAGGCTGTAAAAGATTCGATTAACAGCATAAAGAATATTATTCTTCTTGCTCTTCATGCACTGGTTCCCATCGGTATCATTATTATCACCGATGACCTTGGTTCAGCGATGATTTTTGCTCTGATGTTTGTAGGTATGATGTATGTTGCGGGAGTAAAAGTCCGTTATTTTGCATTCGCAATCGGATTGATTGTTGCTGTTGCTCCTTTACTCTGGACAAAATTTCTTGCAACATTCCATAAAAGAAGAATTCTTGCAATTTATTTCCCCTCTGCATTGAGCGAAGAAGTTTATAAAGACATTATATATCAACAGCAAAGGGGCGTTAATGCCATCGGCTCGGGAATGTTCTGGGGTGACGGTCTTTTCAAAGGAACTTATACCCAGTCAGCTGCAGGTGTTCCCGTTAACGAAAGTGATATGGTATTTACCGTTGTGGGTGAAGAGCTCGGCTTTGTCGGTTGTGTTATTCTGCTTGCAGTTTTTGCGTTTATTATTTTAAGAATGGTTTCGGTTGGCAAAATGTCGAGAAATCTTACCGGTAGTCTGATCTGCTTCGGTACAGCTTTTATGATTGGTGCGCAGACGGTTATCAATATCGGAATGTGCCTTATGCTTCTTCCGAGTATCGGTATCACTCTGCCGTTTATGAGCGCGGGAGGTTCATCGAATCTTTGCGTTTATTTTGCAATCGGTCTTGTTATGAGTGTTTACCGTTTTAACTGTAACCGTGAGCCGATAAATTTCAGATTGACGCATATCAGTACACCGTTTTCAGAAACTTAACAGTTTTTTATCACAGGGGCATTTATGTCTCTGTGATTTTTTCTAACAATATCTTGACAAAATATTGACTGTTCTGCTTGACAAATCACCAAATGTGGTATAAAATCAATTATAATTGTAATAATAGGTTAATTATTGTTTAAAACTAAAAATAATTGATTGGAGAGAAAAACAAGTGAGTGAGAATATTATTCAATATGTCCTTGCCGCAAGCAACGGTGATACCGATGCAATGGCTAAGCTCTACTCAAGAACTTTAAAAACTTCTTATTTTCTTGCTGATTTGCTCTGTGCCGGTGACGGATCCGCATCGGAGTTAACAAAAAAAGCTTATGCCAAAGCATTTTGTTCTATTGAAAAGCTGAAAAAGCCTGAAGCTTTTGAAATCTGGATGAAGCAGAATGTTGCTTCGGTTTACAAAGAAACTCAGAAGTTTGTTTTCGGTGATGCTGAAGCGGGTGCTGCCGAAGCATCAGCTGATTTTCTTCCGGAAAGCATTCTTGAAAGCAGAGAGTCCTGCGAAAAGATTCTTGATGCTGTTGCAGCACTCAAACCTGTTCTCAGAACAGCTCTTGTGCTTCATTACAACAACGGAATGCCTGTTCCTGCTCTTGCAAAGTTCCTCGGTGTGTCCGAGAGTACTGCGAATGCATTGCTCGGCAAAGCTCGTGCTGAGATTCTTGCATTTTGCGGTATTGATGCATCGGCGGAGCATACCAAAACTTTACCCGTTTTAACCAGAATTTTCCAGTTTAAATCCGTTGATACCTCAATTGAAAATACAGATGTAAGAGATATTTTTATCTTTGCTATTGATTCATATGAGTCATCAAAGCCTCCTGTTGAAACCACAGAGGTTGTTGAACCTGAAGTCCCTTCGGAAGCAACCGAACCCGTGCCTGCAGAGAAAACCGAGGTTTCTTTTACTGTTGTTTCTGAACCTGAAGAAAAAGCAGAATCTGAATCGACTCCCGTTTCAGATAACATTTTCCAGTTTAAAAGAGACATTGATGATATTTCAGATGCCGATAAAGCTGAAAAAGATGAAACAGATTCCGAATCTTTTTTAAAGTCTGATGACGATGACGGAATTGATGTTCCCGAATTTGTTGCATCGGATGTAGTTGCTTCGGTTAGTGATGATATTCTCGATAATTTTGTGACTGAAGAAAAGCCGGAAAAACCTGTACCCGAGAAACCCAAGTTTAAGCTCAATCCGAAGCTTCTCGGTATAATCGGTGCAGTTCTTGTTGCGGTTATAGTAATTGTTGCGATTGCAGCAGGCTCGGATAAACCCGACACAGGCAAACCGTCAGGTGATGATAACAGCGCTTCGACAACCGTTGCGCCTGTTTCAGGGGATGGATACCAGTTTGTTGAAGGCGGATTTGCAGAATGCGAAGAAATCGTTTATCTTGACGAAGATTGCTGTTACTTCAAATCCAAGACGACAGGCAAATACGGTCTTATTGATTATCAGGGTAATGTTATTCTTCAGCCTTATTATGACGGATTTGACAGATGTACCAATACCGTCAGAGACTATTACGGAACAGACAGCTATCACAGTCTTGTTAAATACGGCAATGAGTCGTATGAGTTTACAATTCTTGACGGTGTGGTTACCGTTTCACAGACTCCGCATTCGGCTCATACCATTGATACTTCTCAGAAGCTTGACGATGTATCATATGATGAACGTGACCGTTATTTCGAAGGCTATGCGGCTGCAAGAAAAGATGATAAGTGGGGTTACGTCAGTCAGGAAAATGATAAGAAGGTTATCAAGTACGAATATGAAGCAGTCAATGAGCTTCAGCTTGGCGAATCAGCATCCTGCGATTATTGCCGCCCCGTTTCAAACGGTTTGATTCCCGTTAAGAAAGACGGAAAGATGGGTATTATTGACCTCAAAAACAAAGAGGTTGTTCCTTTTGATTATATCAACATTATGCCCGGTAAAAACGGTGTGTTCATCGCTTGCAAAGACGGTGTTTGGGGTGTTATTCTTGTTGGTGATGCTGTTTCGTCATTCCAGGGTATTAATATCGGCGTTATCGAGCAGGAGACATCCGGTAACATTGATTCATCTGATGAAACCCTTGGCAAATATAAGGTAACATCCGATGACGGTGCCAACGTCAGAAGCGATGCAGGTGCTGAATTCGACCTTATTGGCGAGCTTGAATACGGCGATGTTGTTACAGGATATGCAACCAAGGATGCAGAAAACGGCAATGAGTGGCTCTGCATCAAGTATGAAGGCGAATTTGCCTGGGTTGCCATGAGCAATCTTAAATCGGTAGATTGATTTTATTTTCCGCAACCGTCAATTTCGGCGGTTGCGGAGTGATAATAATTTAATAATGAAGCTTTGACAGGGAAGAATTCTTCGCTTGCTTATCAGAGAGAAGACCGATGTGCTGAGACGGTCTTTAAGCATAAAAGCGGATTAAGGCCGCCCTTTAGCTCTGCCGTGATGAACGGCGGCGTTGCCTGCGTTAAAGGTTATGAGTGGTGCAGATGCACAATTTGGGTGGTACCGCGGTTTTTTTCAGCCGTCCCATTGCCGAATTGGTGAATTGCACCCTTTTTTTGTTTTATTAAAGTAAATTTATGGAGCGTAAATGCTTCTTCAGGAGGATTTTAATTATGAAATGGATGGGACTTAACGAAATAAGAGAAAAATATCTTGCATTTTACGAGTCAAAAGATCACTTGAGAATGCCCAGTTTTTCACTTGTACCTCAGGGCGATAAGAGCCTTCTTCTTATTAATGCGGGTATGGCACCTTTAAAGAAATATTTTACGGGAGAACTTACTCCTCCCAGAAACAGAGTGACAACCTGCCAGAAGTGTATCCGTACACCTGACATTGAATCGGTTGGCATAACTGCACGTCACGGCACTTATTTTGAAATGCTCGGTAACTTCTCGTTTGGCGATTATTTCAAAAAAGAAGCAACAAGATGGGCATGGGAATTCTGCACCGAGATTATGGAAATGCCCAAGGACAGAATTTATATAAGCGTTTATCTTGAGGACGACGAAGCATTTGATATCTGGACAAAGGAAATCGGCATTCCTGAGGACCATATGGTCAGATTCGGCAAGGCTGATAACTTCTGGGAGCACGGTGCAGGTCCCTGCGGTCCTTGCTCCGAACTTTACTTTGACAGAGGCGAGAAATACGGTTGCGGTTCACCTGACTGTAAAGTCGGCTGTGAATGCGACAGATATATTGAATTCTGGAATCTCGTTTTCACACAGTTTGATAACGACGGTAACGGCAATTATACAAAGCTCAAGAGCTGCAATATTGATACCGGTATGGGCCTTGAGCGTCTTGCCTGCATTATGCAGGATGTTGATAACATCTTTGAGGTCGATACCGTTCAGAATATCATGAAACACGTTATGGAGATTTCGGGAATCAAGTATCATGAGAACGAAAAGAACGATATTTCGCTCCGTGTTATTACCGACCATATCAGAAGCACAACGTTTATGATCGGTGACGGCGTTATGCCCTCAAATGAAGGCAGAGGCTATGTTCTCCGCAGACTCCTCAGAAGAGCGGCCCGTCACGGCAGACTTCTCGGTATTCAGGGTACATTCCTTTCCGATGTATGTGAGACCGTTATCAAAGAAAATGCAAATGCTTATCCCAACCTTGTTGAAAAGCACGATCTTATCGTTAAAGTTATCAAGGCAGAAGAAGAAAGCTTTAACAAGACTATTGACACAGGTCTTAATCTTCTTGAAAATATTATTGAAAATATGGATTCGAAGGTGCTCAGCGGTGCAGATGCTTTCAAGCTTCAGGATACTTTCGGTTTCCCCATCGACCTCACAAAAGAGCTTCTTGAAGAGAGAGGCATGAGTGTTGATGTTGATGAATATAAGCGACTTTATGCCGAAAGCAGAGCTGCTGCAAGAGCTGCACGTAAAGATGCAGGTGCTGAGGCTTGGAAGGGCGGTCAGGCTTCGCTCAAGGATATTGAACCCACCGAGCATCATGTATATGACACAGTCGGTTCCAAAGAACACCAAGAATTCCTTAATCACACACACTCAACTGTCAAAGCAATAATTGTTGATGGCGAAAGAGCCGATTTTGTTTCTGCGGATACCAACGCTGTTCTTGTTCTTGATAAGTCTGCCTTCTATGGCGAAAGCGGCGGTCAGGTCGGCGATACCGGTCTGATAAAGGTTGAAGCTGAGAACGGTGCGACATTTGTTGTTACCGCAACCAACAAAACTCCCGACGGACATATTCTTCATATCGGTAAGCTTGATGGCGGAGAATCAATTTCTGTTGGTGAAAAGGTTTTTGCGGCTGTAAACACTATTAAGCGTGAAAAAATAATGCGTAATCATACCGCTGCTCATCTTCTTCAGGCTGCACTCCGTGAAACTCTCGGCTCTCACGTTGAACAGGCAGGTCAGCTTGTTAACGAAACTGCAATGAGATTTGACTTCACTCATTTCTCTGCTCTTACTTCGGAAGAGCTTGAAAAAGTTGAAAACAGAGTTAATGAAATTATTCTTTCTGCATTACCCGTAACAAGCATTGAAATGCCCATCGAAGAAGCTAAGAAAATGGGCGCAATGGCTCTTTTCGGAGAAAAATACGGCGATGTTGTACGCGTTGTCAAAGCAGGGGACTTCTCAACAGAACTTTGCGGCGGTACACATGTTGATAACACCGGAAAACTCGGTCTTTTCAAGATCGTATCCGAATCATCCGTTGCAGCGGGTGTGCGCAGAATCGAAGCTGTTACAGGCTACGGCGTGCTTGAATATATAGCCAAGAACAATTCCCTTATCAACAATACCGCTCTTGCGATGAAGCTTGCCAATGTCAGCGAACTTGATAAAAAGGCTAACTCACTTATGGTCGACCTCAAGGCAAAAGAGAAAGAAATCGAGCAGCTTCGTGCTGAACTTTCACAGCTCAAGACAGGTGATCTTATGAGCAATGCTGTCGAAATTGACGGAATCAGTCTCATAGCAACAACAGTTGAAGGCGTCAATCCCGGTGACCTTCGTTCAATGTGCGATAAAGTCAAGGAAAATGAAAACGCTGTTGCGGTTATATGCGGTATTAACGGCGCAAGTGCAAACTTTGCTTGTGCTTGCGGTAAAGCTGCGGTTGCAAAGGGTGCACACGCAGGCAATATCGTAAGAGAAGTATCAAAGCTTGCAGGCGGCTCAGGCGGCGGAAGACCCGACAGTGCAATGGCCGGCACCAAGGATGTTTCCAATATTGCAGGTGCTATGGATGCTGTTGCTGAAATATTAAAAGCAATGCTTAAATAATAGAAAAGGAAGTGTAATTATGGATTGTATTTTCTGTAAAATAATCAGCGGCGATATCCCCACATCAAAGGTTTATGAGGATGAAACCGTAATTGCATTTAATGATATCGAGCCTCAGGCTCCTGTGCATATTCTTATAATTCCCAAGGAGCATATTGCTTCTGCGTCTGAAATCAATGAGAATAACAGCGGTCTTATTGCTCATGTTTTTGAAGTTGCTGCAAAGATTGCAAAAGAAATGAATCTTGACGGATTCAGAATTGTTACTAACTGCGGCGACAGTGCTGGACAGACAGTCAAGCACATCCATTTTCACCTTATGAGCGGCCGTGAATTCACATGGCCCGCAGGTTGAGGAGGTTGCTTTATGTCTGAATACTACAGAGTTGATATTGCAGGTCTCGAAAGAGACCTGCTCAGATGCCCCATAAGCGATAAGCTTGATATTGCCGCCTTTATTCTTTTCGGCGATGTTGAGGTTACCGTTCATTCGGCACAGAAACTTCTCGAAAGACTTCCCGAGTTTGATTATATTGTCACTCCCGAAGCGAAAAGCATTCCTCTTGCTTATGAAATGTCAAGACAGAGCGGCAAGAAGTATTTTGTAGTCCGTAAAAAAGCAAAGCTTTATATGAAAGATCCCGTTTCCGTTTCGGTTCGTTCCATAACAACCGATGCCGAGCAGACTCTTATTCTTGACGGAGTGGAAGGGGAGCAGATAAGAGGAAAGCGCGTAGTGATTCTTGACGATGTTATCAGCACGGGTGAATCACTTAAAGCTGTTGAAACCCTCTGCGCAAAGTTTGATGCAAATGTTGTTGCAAAGGCGGCTGTTCTTGCTGAAGGCGATGCGGCAGAAAGAGATGATATTACGTTCCTCGGAGTAATTCCCCTTATTGAAAAATAAAAGGTGGTTTTATGCCTCGTCCTTTTGCTGTAATCGGTTTTACGGTGTTTTTTACATCAGTAATTTTATTTAACAGTGATATCGGAGTAACAGTTGGTTTTCTTGCCGTTTATGCTGTTGCTCTGGTTGTCAGTTTAATTTTATCTTCATCAAGAAAACAGAAAGTTTTGCCTTGTGCATTTGCATCGGGTATTCTTGCGTGCATTCTTCTGATTTCGGAAATCTCGTTTAATTATCAGCCTGCGGTTGAATATGCGGGAAATACCTGTAATATTTCCGCACAGCTTACAGATTATCCCGAATTCAGATACGGCAACTATTATTATGATGCAGAAACAATAGAAATTGACGGACAGAATACGGAGCAAAAACTACGTCTTGTATTTTCTTCATATCCCGATGCAGAGCCTTATGATGTGATTGAAGGTGATTTTACATTCTATCTTCTTGGTTCATCAAATGAGGAATCTCTTGCATCCAACAAAGCAAACGGAGTTTTTATCGGTGCTTATCCCGATTCGTGGAACTATCGTGTTGTTAAAATTTCCGAATCTGAAAAGCCGTTTATGAAAACTGTTGTTGATGCAAGACAATATATAAAAAACATTATCAACAAAGCAGTTCCCGGTGATGCGGGAGCTCTCACAACCGCATTGATAATCGGAGATAAAAGCAATCTTTCTTCGGATATTCAGAATGATTTCCGTCGTTCGGGTATTACTCATATAATCTGTGTTTCGGGTTTTCATCTTTCGCTTTGGGCGATGTTTATTCTTGAGATTCTTAAACTTTTCAAGATAAAAGAAAGCATTGCAAGTGTTATTTCAATTGTCGGTGTTATCGCGTTTATGCTCGTTGCGGGAATGACATATTCCGTTGTACGCTCGGGAATTATGATGGTTCTTTATCTGCTTGCGAATGTCCTGTGGAAAAAACGGGATTCTCTTAATTCTCTCGGATTTGCATTGACAGTGATTGCAGTTTATAATCCGTTTGCGATGGGGTCTGTGGCTCTTCAGCTTTCGGCACTCGCATCTTTGGGTCTGATACTTTTTTCTCAGAATGTCAAGCCGAAAATTGATGCTCATCTCGATAAAATTAAAGATTCACGGATTTCGGATATACTCAAAAAATTTGTTTCCGCTTTATGTGTTCCGATCGTTGCATCTTTGTTCACGCTCCCTGTTTCGATCGGACTTTATGACGAGTTTAATTTTGCTGTTTTTGCAACAAATTTAATCGCTGTACCCGTATCAAGCATTTGTATTTTCACGGGTGCACTTGCGGCATTGATGTGTGCGGTTGCACCGACTATTCCTGACATTTTTGCGTATTCAACTGAATTCTTTACAAGTTTTTTAATGAAAATTGCACGCTTGTTCGGTGAGTTTGATTTGCTCACATTCAGGGCAGACAGTGATGTTCACAGTGTGATGCTTTGCGGGATTCTTCTTGTTTGTGCGGTGTCGGTCTTTATAACTTTTGCAGGAAGAAATGTCTTTAAAGTTGCCTGTTCTGTCTGTATTGTGATACTTGTATGCTGCCTTGCTTTTTCTTCCGTTACGATTGAAAACGAAACACGGATAACTGTTATTGATGTCGGTAACGGAACGGCTGTACTTGCAAGCAAAAACGGTGAAAATCTGCTTATAGGATGCGGCGGAACAGCATTTATGGGTGCAGAGAATATTTCTGATGTGATTACAAGATACGGCGGTAAAACAAACACGATTATTGTTTCTGATAATGAATATTCATCAGGTTTTCTTAATGAAATTCTCTTGAATTACCGACCGACAAATATTTTTTTAAATGAATTGCCGTCGGGCAGCGAACTTCTGCTCGGGGGTTGTAACATATATGATTTTGGCGATGAATACGAATCTTTGAATTTTAAGTTCAGAACATATGGCAATGACGTTGTTTTTGTCGGGAGTGACGATGCAACTGCGTTGATTTGTTTTAATCCGGTTTTTGATTATTCGTTATTACCCGAAGAATTTAAAAGAGCGGATATTATTATTGCGCGTAATGATTATCCGAATAACATTCAAACCGATAATTGCAGACTTCTTGTTGTAAACTCCGAAAATTCAAGAGGTATTGCTGTTCAGAAAGAACTTTCCGAACACGGAATAAGAGGTGTTGCAACTGCGGGTTGCGGGAATATTCTTATCCGTGCGGAAAACGGTTTTGTCAGCGCAGAAAGAACCGAATAAATAATACAGAAAGGATAGTTTTTATGCCGACTCTTAATGAAGCCGCATTAAAGGAAAAGCTGAAGGGAAATCCCGTCGGCGCTTATGTTATTTACGGCGAAGAAAGCTACCTTAAAAAAATATATATAGACAAAATTATCGCAAAAACTGTTGATGAATCTTTTGCAGACTTCAATTTTCATACTTTCGACGGAAAAAACTGCACGCTATCCGAAATTTATGAGAGTGCCGAAGCTGTTCCGATGATGGCAGAAACAAAATGTGTTCTTGTCAAGGATTTTCCTCTTGATTCGCTTGATGACAGCGGATTTGAACAGCTTGAACAGATTTTACGAGATAATCCTGATGACTGTGCACTTGTTTTTTCTTTTGTTGCACATGAGCCTAAAGGTGCAAAATGGACCAAAGCGGTCAAGCTTTTTGATAAATTCGGTTATGCCGTAAAACTTGAAAGAAAAACACCTGCCGAAATTGTGAAGATAGTTGAAAACGGTGCAAAAAAAAGAGGAAAACCTTTTGCAAAGGGTGTTTCGTCCTATCTTGTCGCTTGCGTCGGAAACGACCTTAACACCTTGCTCAATGAAACCGAAAAAGCATGTGCTTATGCGTCAGGTAATGAGGTTACGAAGAACGATGTTGATGCTGTATGCATAAAAAGTCTGGATGCAAAGGTTTTTGATATGATCAAAGATCTTACTGCAGGCAGATTTGACAGCGCTTTCAGAAAGCTTTCATTTCTTTTTGAGCAGAGGGAAGACGAGTTTCAGATTCTCGGTGCGCTTATTGCACAGTATTCGGATATTTACCGTGCAAAAGCTGCTGTTAAATCAGGCAATCGTGCGGAAGCAGTTGCCAAGTATTACAATTATGCCGGCAAAGAATTCAGACTTACCAATGCTGCAAGAAACGGATCTTCACTTTCTTTTGAGGATATCGGTGAGTGCATAGAAATTCTTTCGTGGGCAGACATGACTCTTAAAAGCTCGGCTCTCGACAAAAGGCTGGTCCTTGAGCAAACGGTTGTTAAGCTCGCGAGAGCCGGCAGGAGATAATTATGATTAAAATAAAACAGGCGGTTATAGTTGAGGGAAAGTATGATAAAATCAAACTTTCAGGTATAATTGACGCGCCGATTATACAGACAGACGGATTCGGTATTTTCAAAGATAAAGAGCTTCAGGCGATGATTCGTAAGCTTGCTGAAAAAAGGGGTATTCTTGTGCTGACCGACAGCGATTCGGCAGGATTTAAAATAAGATCTTTTATCGGTTCGACCGTTTCTCAAAGTAATATAATTCACGCATATATACCTGATATTTTTGGCAAGGAAAGCCGTAAAACCGAGCCTTCGAAAGAGGGTAAAATCGGCGTTGAAGGTGTTTCTGAAGAGGTTATTATGCAAGCTCTTGCCAATTCAGGAGTGCTTTGCGAATCCACACCGGAACCCGAAAGACTGATAACAAAGCTTGATCTTTATGAGCTTGGTTTTGCGGGCGGAGAAGACAGTGCCAAAAGAAGAGCTGCAATGCTCAGGTATTATTCATTCCCCGAAAGACTTTCCGCTAATTCCCTCATAAAAGTTCTCAATTGTGTTACAACATACGAAAGATTTTTAGAGGATGTTAAAGAAATTGAAAAGGAGATTTCGAAATGCTGAGAATCGGTCACGGATATGATGTTCACAGACTTATCGAAGGAAGAAAGCTGATAATCGGAGGAGTTGATATTCCGTATGAAAAAGGACTTCTTGGCCATTCCGATGCCGATGTGCTTCTTCACGCGATAAGCGATGCTCTTCTCGGAGCTGCCGCACTCGGTGATATCGGATGCCTTTTTCCCGATAATGATGAAAAATATAAAGGTGCAGACAGTCTGATGCTTCTTGAAGAGGTTGTCGGAGTACTTAAAATCAACGGATACAGCATCGTAAATATAGACTGTACTTTGATTGCTCAAAAGCCTAAAATGCGTCCATACATTGATCTGATGAGAAAAAATATTGCTGATGCCTGCGGAATTACGGTCAATTTTGTAAGTGTAAAAGCTACAACGGAAGAAGGTCTCGGCTTTTCCGGAAACGGTGACGGTATGGCTGCTCATGCGGTTTGTCTTATCGAAAATTAAATTTTTGTAAAGATTGCGATATTTGTTTGCATCGGTTGAATCTTTGTGATATTATTTGATGACAGAAGGATTTAAAAAGGGGGTAGGTCTGCGTATATGAATGTTTTTGAAAATATATCGGACTTTTTTGCCAAGGTTATGTCTCTTGACTTCGGCATTACCGATTTTCTTGATATTTGTCTTGTTACTTTTTTGATTTATAACGGAATAAAACTGATAAGAGAAACCCGAGCTTTTCAGCTTGTCAAGGGTCTTATTTTTCTTGCATTTGTTTATTTGTTGATCAGTGTTCTCGAAATGCAGGCAAGCTCTTATGTTTTCGGAATTGTTTTCCAGAATATCTTTATTATTCTCATCATAATTTTCCAGCAGGAAATCCGACAGGTGCTTGAAAAAGTCGGCAAGACCAGATTCAGCGGTTTGCTGTGGCTTTTAAAAGGAAATAATTCGGATAAAAATGCTGCTGTAAATGAATCGATTATCGAAATTGCAAAAGCAGTTCAACGTATGAGTGATTCAAAAATCGGCTCACTGATAGTTTTTGAAAAAGAAATGCTTCTCGGTGATGTACTTAAAACAGGCAAACTCGTTGATGCAAAAGTAACTCATGAACTCATCGGCAATATTTTCTTCCCCAAATCGCCCCTGCACGACGGTGCTGCTGTTGTCAGAGACGGCAGACTTCATTCGGCGGGCTGTGTTTTGCCTCTGACAAAGAGAGAGGATGTTTCGAGTGATCTCGGAACACGTCACAGGGCAGCACTCGGGATGAGTGAGCAGAGCGATGCAATGGTTGTTGTTTCGTCTGAAGAAACGGGAATTATCTCCGTTGCATTCCAGGGAAACATCACCAGAGGACTTAATGAATCAGAGCTTCGTGAGATGCTTATCAATTATCTTACTGATAACCCGAATGATAAAGGCGTTATCGATACAGGTTTTTTCACAAAATTTTTCAAGGGTAAAAAGAAATGAAGAATAAGCAAAAAATAAGTGATCTTTTTTATGATAACAGATTTCTGTTTATATTTTCTTTGATTGTGGCAGTCGGATTCTGGCTTGTTGCATCAGTTGAATTCAGCACGGAAATCACAAAAACAATCTCCAATATTCCCGTACAGATTGACTATGGCATTATTGAAGAAAATTTCGGTCTGGAGGCTTTCGGTCAGACAAAATTCAGCGTAGATGTTTCTGTCAGCGGAAAAAAATATGTCGTCGATTCGGATGATATCAAAGATGATATCGTCGTAAAAGCATCTACTTCGGTCAGTACGCCGGGCACTCAGAAGCTCAAACTTGAAGTGTCGACAAAGAGCGAAAGACCGGCTTATGAAATAGTCGGATTGTTTGAAAATAATGTTCCCGTCAGCGAATTTGAAGTTTATTTTGATTATCCTAAAACAAAGGAATTTCTGATTGAGCCTGACATAACGATCAATGATAACTCCGTTGAAGAGGGCTATCATCTCGGTGATTTTATTTTTCAGGAAGCAAATAAAGTCAGTGTTTCCGGTCCTGAAAGTCAGGTTAACAGCATTGAAAAGATTGTTGCAAGCGGCGTTGTAGATGATGTTTTGACTTCTAATACTACCGTTAATGCGGTTCTTACTGCTGTTACAAAAAACGGCATGAGCATCGGTTATACGAAGTTTGACAGAAAGTCTGATTATATCCAGATAACACTTCCTGTTTATAAAATTTCCACTCTTCCTGCTGAATGCGGATTTGTGAATATCCCGTCGGATTATATCAATAATTTTCCGTTTGAGGTGAAAGTGGAGCCCGCAACAGTAAAGTTCGGTATTCCCGAAAAAAAGCTTGACGGGATCAGCGGAATTGAAATTACTTCAATTGATTTTTCTGAGTTACATTCGGGCATAAACACATTTACCGTTTATGCATCCGATATTTCGGGTGTTGTTGTACTTGACGGCACGGAAACATTTAACGTAACCGTTAATGTCAGCAATGTTGACACCGCAAGTGTCGAAGTTTCACAAAATGTGAAGTTCAACAATATGCCTTCCGGCAAGACTGTTGAACTCGTTTCCCTTGATTTTACGGATATTACTTTATATGGCCCGAAAGATTCTCTTGCTAAAATATCGGCTGATTCGGTTGCACTTATTGCTGATTTAAAAAACACAGAAGAAATTGATCAAGGGGAAGTAAAGGTTCCCGTTTCATTTTCAACAAATGATTGTTGGTCTTACGGCACCCATTATGCTACTGTGAGAATCTCATAAAATATTAATTCTGCCGACCCGTAATTTTTATGGGTCGGTTATTAATTTATAAAATTAATATAATTTTAATAATAATTATATAAATAACTGTTGATTTATGGAAAAGTATTATGTTATAATATTTTGAAAAAATATTTCAAATGAAAGGAGTTGCGATGGGTGAAGAAATTTTTTGCTTTGTTGCTTGCGGTAATAACAATGAGCATCGTTTTGACCTCGTGTGATTCGGTTGATGTTATTCGTCCCGTCAGCGATCTTCTTTCGGCTCCGCTTTATTATGAAGAATATGAAGAACTTGTTGAAGCTTTTGATTACAGTGTCAGCGGAGAAACACTTCTTTGCAGTCCCAAGAATGGCGATAACAAATCAGCTATTATAATAAATGATGTTGACGGAGACGGCGTAACCGAAGCTTTGATTTTTTACAAGATCAGCACAGACACAACCGTTGTTAGAATGCATTATTTTAAAATGTCATCAGACAAATGGGTTTCCAACGGAGATTTCAACGGTTACGGCAACGAAGTTGAAAATGTAGTTATTGAAGATATGGATGGCGACGGATTCAAAGAATTGATAGTTACGTGGAGTATTTCCGGCGTGTCGTCAAGCAATGTAATGTCGATTTACAGAGCAACAAAAATGACAGGAAGATTCAAAGAGATTTCCAATGAAAC